>JBJKRK010000342.1:0-3323 GCA_046704705.1 Candidatus Limnocylindrales bacterium
CCGAGCACCTGGCCGGCCAGCTCACTGACCGACAGCAAGCGACCCCTGAGGACCGTCACCATGTTCCGAGGGATCCCGCCCGTGGTGAACGGGTCCGTTGCCAGCGCCTCCACGAGGTAGAGGGGCAGCCCCTCGGACTCGGCGAACACGTCGTCGATGAGGTGTTCCGTGGCGCGGTCGCCGAACGACGCCGCGACCAGGGACGCGACGCTCGCGCGCGTCAATCGGCCGAGGACGAGATGGACGAGGAGGGCTTCACGCGCCGCCGTGGCGAGCAGGTGCTGTCGTTCGGCGTCCGTCGGATCGAGAGGCCGCCAGGTGGCCAGGACGGCGAGCGGGCGCCCGGCCAGGCGGTGCACGAGGTAGGTGATCACCTCGACCGTCGACGCGTCGGCCCAGTCGAGGTCGTCGATGAACAGGATCCCGGGCGTCGGCCCGGCGGCCAGAGCGGTCAGCGTTTCGGCCAGGCCCTCGACGAGGCGCGCTCGGGCGAACGGATTCGCGCGCGCCTCGCGTTCGGGTCCAGCGCCGGACCGCATGCGGCTTCCGGGTACGAGCGAGCCAAGCGGGACGAGCTCGTCTGCGGCCATGCGGACGTCGGGGCTGAGCGCGGCCAGCCGCTGCGCCGCGTCGTCCTGCTCCAGCCCTGCCCGGAGAAGGGCACCGATCGCCGCGAACGCGATCGTTTCCTCCCCGGCGAACGCGCGCCCTCCGAGCACTAGCCCACCCCGCGCGCGCACCGCGTCGATGAACGCGGTCGCCAGCCTCGTCTTGCCTATGCCGGGTTCGCCCTCGATGACGAGGAATCGTCCGTCCGGCCCGATGGCGTCGTGGGCAGTGAGGAGCTCGTGCAGCTCGCGCTCGCGCCCCACGATCCCTGTCGCCCGGATCCGTCGCTCCGCGTGTTCCGCCTCCCGCGTGGGTGTGGCACCCGTGGCGAGTGCCTCGAGGTGGTCCGGCTCGATCCGTCCGGCCCGGATCTCCTCGTACAGATCGATCGTCGCCTGCAGCGGCGCCACCCCGAGCTCCGCGTCCAGGATCCGCACGCATTCGTGGAACTGCTGGCCTGCCGCCGCCGGCTCGCCGGAGCGAGCAAGCGCGAGCATCACCAGGCGATGAGCGGGCTCGTGCAGCGGATCCAGAGCCAGCCAGCGCCGGCCTGCTGCGAGCGCGAGATCCCAGGTGCCTGCCGCGGCCCGTGCTCGAGCGAGGCGCTCGAGCGCTCCGGACCGATCCCGCCGGTATGCCTCCGACTCCGCAAGCTGCCACTCCTCGAACGAATCGGAATCGCGCAGGGAGAAGCCGGCCATGAACTCGCCTCGGTCGAGCGCCAGCGCCGCCTCCAGGGCGCCGAGGCACTCGTCGCAGGCCTCGTCCGTCCCATGTCCATGGGCACGCACCTGCGCCAGCCGAGCGTGGAACGTGCGCAGGTCGACGTCTTCGCCGCGCACTTCGAGGGCGACGGTGCTGCGCTGGATCGACAGCGCCCCGCCACGCAGGGCTGCCTTCAGGACCGAGAGCGTGCGGCGCAGAGCACCTCGGGCAGCCTCGGGCCCAGCATCGGGCCACAGCAACGCGGCAAGTTCCTCGCGGGCGGCCGGCCTGCCCGTGACGGCCAGGTAGGCGAGCAGCGCGGTCGCCTTGCGCGTGTCGACCGAGAGCGGCGCGTCCCCAACCCGGATATCGACCGGCCCGAGCAGTCGGATCGTCAGGGCGGCATCCGCCAGCGCCGTCTCCTCCGCCATCCCGCAACGGTACTCCTGGCGTGCCACGCGTCGTAACGATTCGCGAACGATGGCACGCCATGATCCCGGACGTTTGGAGGCCGCTGGACGCCCTGCGAGATTCTCTGGCAGGATGAACTGGCGGGGATGGAGGAGGACCCGAGTGCAGGCGAACCATGCCGCACGGCCAACGCCGCGCACGGTCGCGAGCGCGGCTACCGTCACGTCATTGATCCTGGGCGGGGGCGGCCTGATCGCACCTGCCGCACTGGGTGGGGTGTTCGGAGTCGACCTGACTCCAACGACCGCTGTCATCGCCCGTCTGGCGTGCGCCGCGTACCTCGGCTATGGGGTCCTGTCCTGGCTGGCGCGGGACGTCGTCGAGCCCGGTGCCTGGCGTGCCATCGCTGGTGCGAGTGCCATCAGCTGGGGCCTCAGCGCAAGCGTCGTGGCAACGGCCCTCGTGTCCGGCGTGGGCAACGCGAGCGCCTGGGCCATCGCGATCCTCCAGGTCGGCTTCACGCTCGCCTGGTCCCTCGCGTACGTGCGGGGCTCGTCGCTGGCGGGCGCCACCGTCACATCGGATGCGCGTTGATCCCGCGAGCGGGCCACGGGCGGTTATACCCGGGCGGCTCGTCCCGACCCCGGTGAACTTCCCTCCCGTGGACCAGCGACTGCGACCCTTCCCGGCCGCACTCGTGTGGATCGTGACCGCGCTCGAAGTGGCGGCCCTTCTCGCCGCGCTCCCGTTTCACGCGGACACGCCGGATTCGCCCTTCATCGTCCTCTTCGTGTTCACGGCGGACGCCCTGGCGTTCGGCCTCGTCGGTGCCTTGATCGTGGCGCGCAGGCGCGCGAACGCCGTCGGCTGGATCCTCTGGGCCATGGGTCTCGGGGCCGGCGTCAACCTGGTCGGCCAGAGCGTCGGCGCGCTCGTCATGTCTGCAGACGCCTGGGATCTCCCCGGAGTGGCGGCACTCGCGCTGGTACTCGCCTGGTTCATCCAGTGGTCCTTCAACCCGGTTCTCGTCATGGGGGTCGGGCTGCTTCCCTTGCTCTTTCCCGATGGGCGGCTGCCCTCGCCACGTTGGAGGATCGTGGGCGTGGGGTTCTGCGCCTCGGCCGTGCTCGTGGCGCTTCCCGACCTTCTGCGCCCCGGCGCGCTCGGTGGCACGCAGCTCGCGAATCCCACTGGAGCGCCGGTGCTGGCGCCCTACCTCGATGGCTTGGCGACCATCGGTAGTCTCCTGACGTTCCTGGTGGTGCCCCTTGCCGTTGTCGCGGTCGTGACGCGCTTCCGCCGCGGCACCACCGTCGAGCGACAGCAGTTGAAATGGGTGGGCGCCGCGATGGGTGCCACAGGAGTAGGGCTCCTCCTGTTGACCGCACTGCCGCTGGCGGACTCCCTTGCCACTCTCGCCTTCTCGGGGGTGATCCTGGCGTTCGGGCTCGTCCCCGTCGCGATCGGCGTTGCCATCCTGCGCTACCGCCTCTACGACATCGACCGGATCATCAGCCGCACGGTCTCCTACGCGGTACTCACCGCGGTGCTCGCGCTCCTCTACGGGGCCGGCTTCCTCGCCCTGCAGGCAGTCCTTC
>JBJKRK010000343.1:0-21165 GCA_046704705.1 Candidatus Limnocylindrales bacterium
GGAGGCGCGTGGCAGGCCGGGCGCATGCGCACGGCAGCTGGCTCATCGCGGGGCGCCGGCGCACGGGAGGCGCGTGGCAGGCCGGGCGCATGCGCACGGCAGCTGGTTCATCGCGGGGCGCCGGCGCACGGGAGGCGGCTGTGTTGGCCGAGGGCCACCGATCGGCCCCCATGCTCGGGCGGCGGAGCGCCGCGTCAGCCGGGCATCATCCGCGGTCGGCAGCACCCACTGCACCCACCTTCCCGACCGGCGTCAGGCCGACTTGCGGCGCCGCTCCGCGCGGCGCGTCACGCCGGAAGCCTCCGCCGCGTCCCCGTCGGCCGTGGCCGACTAGGCCAGGCGCGCCGCCCCAGCGGCCGTCAAGCTCGCTTCGAGCACGCGCATGAGATCGGTCAGCCCGGCCGTCTCTTCGACCGGCCGGGGGCCGGGCCGCTCCCGCCCGGCCGCCTTCGATTCGATCAGCCCGAGCAACGCCTCGCGGTACGCATCGTGGTGCGCCGAGGGGTCGAACTCGGCGGTCATGGTCGCCACGAGTTGCTCGGCCATGGCTCGCTCGGCGGGCTTGAACTCGGGCACCTCGGCGGGCAGGTCGAGGTCGCCCACGGCCCGCACCTCATCGGGCCAGTACAGCGTGGTCAGCAGGAGCGTCGAGGCGTACGGGTCGAGCGCGGCGAGCTGCTCTCGCTCCTTGATCACCACTTTGCAGATGCCGCTCAGGCCCGCATCGGCCAGCACCGACTTCAACAGGAGGAACGCCTTGCGCCCGATCGGCTCGGGCTCGAGGTAGTACGCCTGCTTCGCGAAGGTGGGCGAGCCGTCCGCGTGCCGCAGGTCGGCGAACTGCTCGATCTCGATCGCCCGCACCGTGGGGAGCGGGACCGCGGCGAGGTCGTCTTCGGTGACGACTACGTACTCGCCGGGGGCGAGCTCGTAGCCGCGTACCGTTTCGCTCCGCGGGATGACCGTGTCGTGCACGGGGCAGTACGTCTTCATCTGGATCCGGCTCAGGCAGCTCTCGTGGAGCAGGTGGAAGCTGATGCCGCGGGTCTCGGTCGCGAGGTAGAGCTTCACCGGGATCGTGACCAGCCCGAACTGAATCGCGCCGCGCCACATCGCTCGCGCCATCGAGGCTACCTCCGTTGCCCCACGTCATCCACCGGCAGAACCCCGCGCGGGGCCCGTGAGCATACCGCGTCGGGCCGGAAAACGAAAACGCCCGGTGCGGCGGTCCCGCCGCACCGGGCGCATGTCGTCTGCGCGCCGCTACCTGCGAGCGGCGAAGCACTCGTTGCAGTACACGGGCTTGCCGCTCGTGGGGCGGAAGGGAACTCGCGCTTCGCGGCCACAGCTCGAGCACGTGGCAGTGAACATCTCGCGCGGCGCTCGCTCGCGGCCACCGAAGCCACCCCGGCCGCTCGAGTACCCGCCCTCGGATGCGCTCATGCCACGGTTGCCGAGGCCAACGCCCACCTCGTACCGACCCCCGTCCCCTCGGGCCGCCTTTCGGCTGGCCCGGCAGCTGCGGCAGCGACGCGGCTCACTGAAGCCGCGCTGCCCGTAGAAGTCCTGCTCGCTCGCCGTGAAGACGAACTCCTGACCGCAGTCCGCACAGGTCAGGGTCTTATCCGAATACAAGAAGATCTCTCCTTCTCACGCCCGGTGTTCGCGACCGTTCTCGCGTAGAACCCGTGAGAGGAGGGATCGAGTAACCGCGGCGAATCTCTGGCCCCGCAGGGCGTTGACCCGAGGATCATAGCAGCACGCGCATCAATTCCCACCAGCAATTCCGTGGCGTACGGCCACGCGGGCGCGAAATCCGTTGCGCTGCCTCGCCTCAGGGGGTCGCGTAATCCCGGCAGGCGACAGCCCGGGCGAGCTCGTCCTGCGCTTCGAGCAGCATCCGTCGGAGACGCGGCTGCGCACGGTCGAGGCGCTCGAGCAGCCGTTCTGTCCTGGCGAGCGTGGATGGCTCGACGAGATAGCCGGGGAACAACCTGGCGAAGTAGCTCGCCGCGAACTCGTGGTCCTGGGTGGCGAAGACGCCCTCGACGCGATCGAAGAACTCCTCCGCGTAGGGCGCGAGGAGCGCGTGCTGGTCGGCCCACCCGAAGCCGGTCATCGCCGCCGCGGTCAGATACAGCGAGCCGAACCCCTCGCCGTGGATCCGCTCCCAGGTCTCGCGCTTCGACTGCTGGTCGGGACGCGCAGCCTGTGCCCGCAGGAGGGCACGGCGGCCGCGTTCCGAGCTGTCGCGCGCGCGTTCGTCCTCGACCCGCTGGGCGGCCTCGGGAAGGCCGTAGGCGACGGCCTTGACGGCGATCGACCAGCGAAGCTCCTGGTCCACCGTCAGGCCCTCGATCCGATCCTCCCCGTCGGCGAGGCGCATGAGCGCCTGCAGCTCCTCGGGCCCGCTGGCAGCCTCGACGGCCGCCCGGGCCCAGATCACCTGGCGATCGCCCGGCGTCCCGTTCCGGAGCGCCTGGAGCGCCGCGGCGCCGAATGCGCGGGCCTCCGCGTGCCGCTGCACCTCGGGGACGTAGCGGGCAAGGCAGGCCACGGCCGTGGCCAGGACACCGTCCAGCAGCTCCAGGTCGGTCTCGCGGGCCAGCTGCTGTCGCACCATGGAGAGATACTCGGTCGAGCGGAGCCGCCTGTCGCGCACCATCTCCCAGAGCGCGAGCCAGACCAGCTCTCTGAGCAGCGGATCCTCGAGCTGGTCCACCCCTTCGCGGGCGAACGCCAGCGACACGGGGTCGAGCTCGACCTTCGCGAACGTGTGGTCGTTGTGGTTGGGGAAGACGAACACGGGCGCCGGCCGACCGGATCCGATCGGCACCTCCGCCTCCGCGTCGTCGATGCGGGCGGTGATGGCGTCCGTCTGCAGACCGGCGGTGGTGCGCTCCACGAGCGCGATCTCGACCGCGTGCGGGCGCAAGAGCGGATGCGTCGGCGAGCCGAGCTGACGCAGGCGCAGGGACGCGAGCCGTCCGTCGGCCACCTCCCAGGACGCCGCCAGGGTGTTGAGCGAGGCCTGCTCGATCCAGCAGCTCGACCAGGTGCCGAGTTCCTGCCCGCTCCCCTCCTCCAGCGCCGCCAGGAAGTCGGCGAGGGTCGAGTTGCCGAAAGCGTGACGCCGGAAATACCGCCGCATCCCGTCGCGGAAGCCGGGCATCCCGATCGCGGCGACGAGCTGCTTGATGACCGCCGCACCCTTGCCGTAGGTGATCTGGTCGAAGTTCAACTGGGTCGCGTCCGTGTCCGGCACGACACAGCTGATCGGGTGCGTGGTGACCAGCTGATCCTGCCGGTATGCGCTGCGCTTCCAGTGCAGGAACTCCTTCCAGCCGTCGCGGAAGCGGGTTGCCTCGTGGAGCGCCAGGTAGGACATGTACGTCGCGAAGCTTTCGTTGAGCCAGAGGTCGTTCCACCAGCGCATCGTGACCAGGTCGCCGAACCACATGTGCGCCAGCTCGTGGAGGATCAGGTCAGCCCGCCCCAGCCGGTCATGCTCGGTAGGCGGATCCTGGAAGATGCCCGACTCGTGCACGGTGATGGTGCCGACGTTCTCCATGGCACCCGCGTTGAATTCGGGCACGAAGCAGTGGTCGTACTTGTCGAAGGGGAAGGGCCGATCGAAGAGCTCGGCGTAGAAGTCGATTCCCTGGCGCGTGACCGTGAAGATCTCGTCCGGATCCAGGTGGCGGGCGAGGGCGCGACGGCAGTAGATCGCCATGGGGATGTCGCCGTGCTGGGCGCGGACGACGTGATACGGGCCCGCCACCAGCGCGACGAGATAGGTGCTGATGGGCGGCGTCGGCGCGAAGCGGTGCTGGATGCGCCGGTCGGGCAGCGGCTCCGTGGAGACCGCCAGGCTGTTGCCCACGACTTCCCAGCCGGCCGGCGCGGTGACAGCGAGCCGGATCTCGGCCTTCAGGTCGGGCTGGTCGAAACACGGAAACAGGCGGTGCGCGCCGAACGGCTCGAAGTGCGTGTAGAGGTACTCGCCGCCGTCTTCCGGATCCAGGAACTGGTGCAAGCCGACGCCCGTGTGGTCGTAGGGGTTCTCCCAGGCGATCCGGAGGACATTGCGAGGAGCCAGCGACCCCGCGGGCAGCAGGACCCTGCAGCCATCCCAGGCGGGCTCCAGGGACTGCCCGTTGACTTCGAGCTGCACGATGCGTCCGCCCCGGAAATCGAGGAACAGCTCCCCATCTCCCTCCAGGTCGAACCTGCAGCCCAGCTCGCCACGATAGGAGCTGGCCCCCGCGCGGAGCTCGATCGAGAGGTCGTACTGCACGCCGGAGACGCGCTCGGCCCGCTGCGCCGCTTCCGTCTGGTTCAGGCGGTCGCGCATCGCCGCAGGGGCAGTGTTGGTGGTCGCCATGGGCCTCACTCTCCCTCGATCGCGCATCGCCCGCACGGCGCGGAGTTCCGCCGGCAGGGCCACGAAGACGCAGCTGCGCAACCGCACGCGCGCGACGGGGTCGGCGTCCCGCCTGCGATCGACGCTGGAAGCCCGTGACGCATCGTTCCGCTCACTCGTCCTCCGCGGTGGAGCCGCGCGTCTGCGCGCCGGCTCCGGTCACTGTACCCGAACTGCGGCCGCGGGCCGTCTACGGTCCGGAAGGCCGTTGCGGCGCACGGGCCTCACGCGGCACCCTTGCGGGGTTGCAGCAAGACGCGGCACCCTGGAGGGGTTGCAGCAGGACGCGCCCCCCGCAGGGATCGCAGCGAGACGCGGCACCCTTGCCGGGTGGCAGAGAAAGGTCGGCATGTCTCCTCGTCCCATCAGCGCGGAAACGTACACCCTCGCGCCGGCACCCACACCCGGTGCCGGCGACGACGCCGAGCGCGGCCTGGCCCCCGCGCTGCTCTGGAGCGCCGAGGCCGATCCCCTCGCGCTGCCCGACGGCGCGGGCGCCCCGAGCGTGCGCTGCAACGTGTGTGCGCACCGCTGCCTGGTCCGACCGGGCCGGCGCGGGGTGTGCGGGGTGCGCGCGAACCGCGACGGCCGGCTCGTTTCGCTCGTGTACGGCGAGGCGGTTGCCGCCCAGCTCGAGGCGATCGAGAAGAAACCGCTGTTCCACGTGCTGCCCGGCACGCTCGCCTATTCGATCTCGACGCGCGGGTGCAACTTCCACTGTCGTTTCTGCCAGAACTGGGAGATCGCGCAGGCGGATCGCGAGGGGATACGCCCGCACGCCGAGCGGTTGCTCCCGGAGGCCGTCGTCGAGCGGGCACTCGCGGACGGCGCGCGCAGCATCGCATACACGTACGTCGAGCCCACCGTCTTCCTCGAGTACGCGCTCGACACCGCGCGGCTGGCCCGGCGGGCCGGTCTGGCCAACGTCTTCGTCACGAACGGTTACGAGACGCCCGAAACGATCGCGCTGCTGGCCCCCCTGGTCGATGCGGCGAACGTCGACCTCAAGGGCTTCGACGACGCTTTCTACCGGCGCATGTGCGGCGCCCGCCTGGAGCCCGTGAAGGAAGCGCTCGTCGGGATGCGGCAGGCCGGCATCTGGCTGGAAGTCACCACGCTCCTCGTCCCCGGCATGAACGACGGCCGCGCCGAAATCGGCGCGCTCGTCGAATGGCTGGTGGATGCACTCGGCCCGGAGACCCCCTGGCACGTCAGCCGGTTCTTCCCCGCACACCGCATGTCGGCGACCCCTCCCACGCCGCTCTCGACGCTCCGGCTCGCCGCCTCGCTCGGCCGCCAGGCCGGATTGCAGCACGTGTACCTGGGGAACGCCGGAGCGTTCGACGAGACCGACACGCACTGCCCGACGTGCGGGAGCCTGCTTATCCAGCGGCACGAGTACCGCGCGCGCCCGACGGGATTGCGCGACGGGAGGTGCGTGCGCTGCGGTGCCGCACTCCCCGGCGTCGGATTGAGCGGAAGGATCAGGGTCGAGCCGACCCAGGATGCCCGTGCGGCCGCTCGGGCCGAGGCCAGCGGCGCGACGGTGACCGGCGCATGAGTCCACGTTTCGCGACACCCGCGCACGGCACGGACGCCCGACCGCCCACGCATGCGGGCACGTTCTACGAGGCCCGTCCCGCCGCGCTGCGCAGCGTTGTCGAACGCCTGCTTGGCGCCGCGGCGTCCAACGAGCAGGCGGAACGACCGCTGGGCCTGCTCGTGCCCCATGCGGGTCTGCAGTACTCGGGCGCGATCGCGGCGCGGGCCTGGGCAACGCTCCGGGACATGCCGCCGACGAGCGTGGCGATCCTGGGCACGAACCACGCGGCGGGATGGCTGGACGGTGTCGCCGTATGGGAGCGCGGGTCGTGGATCACACCACTGGGTGCGGTGCCGATCGACGAGGAACTCGCCGATGCGGTCGCCGACCTCGGCGGGCCGTTCGTCATCGACCACGCGGCTCACCTGGAGGAACACTCGATCGAGGTGCAGCTCCCTATCCTGCAGCTGGCGGCGCCGGGGGTACCCATCGTGCCGCTCCTGGTCAGCTGCGTGGACCGTCGAGCGTGCCGCGCGGCAGCGCTGCGCCTGGGCGAGCTCCTCCGCCGGCGCGCCGAGGCCGGGTTGCCCGTCACTCTCGTCGCGAGCTCGGACTTCGCTCACTACCCGAATGCCGCGCAGGCCGAGGCGGTTGGTCGAGCGATGCTCGAGCCGATCGTCGAGCTGGATGACGCGGAGCTCGAGCGGCGGGAAGCGGCGGTGCGTGGCGCCGGCATCCGCGGGCTGGTGTGCGGCCTCTGCGGCATCGACCCGGTCCTCTTCGCCCTCGCGGCGCTGCGCGCCATGGGGGCTGGCCGCGGCGAGGTACTCGCCGCGGGTACCTCATGGGACGCCGGAGGACCACCTGACCGCACGGTCGGCTACGCGGCGGTCGCCTTCAGGGCCTGACGACAGCCGCCAGGGCCGCCGCGCCGTTCCGTCCACCGGACCCGACGACAGCCGCCGCAGCTGCCAGCCCTGACGCGCGGAGCCTCCCGCGACCGCATCGCCGGGCCCGCGTACACTCGACCTTGCGCGGCGCGGGTTCAGCCGGCCGGCATCGTTGCCGCCGCCCCGTCGCTGGATCGGTTTCTTGCTCGACGCACTTCTCGTAGCGCTCACTGCCGTGGCCTGCTTCGGGGTCGCCCTCGTCTGGCTCGGCGGGCCGGGGGATCGCGGGCTGGCTCCCGTCCTGGCCGTGCGCCAGCAACCGCAGTCGGAACTGCCCGCGGCCGGCCTCGTCCTGGCCCTCGTCCTCGCCTGCTGGTGGGCGGCCGCAGGCGCCCCGCCGGTCTGGGTGCACTTGATCGCCGGGTTCGCGGTGCTGCTGCTCGGCCTCCGCTGCCTGACCGCAGCGATCGCCCTCGCGTCCGCTACGCGCCCGGACGCCGGTCCCCGCACTGACGCGCCGGACAGCAGCGCGACAAGGGCCGCGGTGCGCGCCGGGACCAGCCCGGCTGCGTCGGTCGGCCTTGCATCCGAGGGCTGGCCGGGTGCGTCGGTCGGCCTGGCATCCAGGGGCCGGCCGGGTGCGCCGGTCCGGCTGACGCCGTTCAGTGTTCCCGTCACCGAGCCACGCATCGCCGCCGGCGGGAGCTTCCTGCGCGCCCTGCCGCCCTGGCTCGCGGTGGGCACCCTCCTGACTGGCGCGGGGCTCGCCACTGGACTGCCGGGTGCGTCGCTGGCGGGCGCGCTGGCAACACTCCTTGCGGCGTTCCTTCTGCTCTTCGACCTGCCCGATCGGTGGTCGCGCCGCATCCGTGGCGGCGGAGTGCGCATGCTCACGTCGCTCCTCGTGGTGACCCTGGGCACGCTCTGGGCGGGGGCCGGCGTCGGGATCGGCTGGCCGGGTGGCGGCGCGACCATCCTCGCGCTGTTCCTCGGCTTCTCCGTCGTCGCGGCAGGGGGTGTGGAGATCACTCGCCAGTGGACTGCCGCGGCACAGATGTCGCCGCGGGCAGGCGGTGGGCCCGGCTGAGCGTGCGTGCGATGCAGCCCTCCGACGGCAGGGCACCGTTCCGGTGGATCGGCGAGGTCGGGGTCCTCGCCCTGGGTTCACTCCTCAGCCTGGGCGTGGCGGGTCTCCTCGTCGCGGCGGGAGCGCCTGCCCTGGTGAGTGGCCTGACGCTCTTCACGGCCCTCACGGTCGTCGTCGCGCTCTCGCTCGCGATGTCGATGCGGCAAACGCGATGAGCGCGCCGGGACGCGCCCGATTCGATGAGCCCCGGGCACCCCGATGACCTGGAGGCTCGTTCGCCGCGTTGCTCTCGCCGTGATCCTGGCGGCGGTGGTGGGCACCGCAGCGCTCTGGGCGATCACGCCCTCGGGTGACCAGATGCAGACCCGGGTCGATGCGCTGGTCCGCCAGGAGCACGCCGTGCTGATCCAGCCGGGCGAGGTGCCCCCGCTTCTGGCGGAAGCCGTGGTGAGCGTGGAGGACGAGCGCTTCTACCAGCACCACGGCATCGACATCATCGGGCTGGGGCGCGCCGCCCTGTTCGACGTGACGCACCGCTGCCTCTGCCAGGGCGGATCGACCATCACCGAGCAACTGGTGAAGGACGTGTACCTGGGCGGCAACGACCGGGGGCCCCAGAAGCTCGCCGACATGATGCTCGCGGTCAAGGTCGAGTTCGTCTACAACAAGCAGCAGATCCTGGCGGACTACCTGAGCGAGGTACCGGTCGGCGGGGGCCGACACGGGATGGTCGCGGCTGCCTGCACGTACTTCCACGAGCCTCTCGCGCAGCTGACCCTGGGTGAGGATGCGCTGCTCGCAGGGCTTCCCCAGGCACCCAACGCGTACGATCCACGACACGACCCGGAGGAGGCCGCGGCTCGCCGTCGCGTCGTCCTGGAGGCGATGGCGGAGGGCGGCTACATCACGCCGCAGCAGGTGGCCGCCGCGGAGGCATCGCCGGTGCTGCTCGTGGCGTCCACACGCACCGCGGCGTGCGGGATCGGATCGCCGGCCGGGATCTCGAGCGCGCCCTCGTCCACCACGCTCAGCGGAGCACGGGAAGCGTCGGCGACCCGGCCATGACGCGGTCCCAGACCATGGTCACGGCCCACGCGACGATGAGGCCGAGGACCGCCGCACCGACGATGTCGTCCAGCCAGTGGACCCCGGCCAGAATGCGCGCGAGGCCCACGAGCAACACCACTGCCACGACGAGGGCCCTGATTGCCCCGGATCGGACCCGGGTCGCCAGCAGGGCGAACCCGCCGCTCACGTGATCGCTGGGGAAGCTCGCATCGGCGGCATGCGCGAACAGCGGGGTGTGATCGAGCACGACGAAGGGGCGCGTCTCCGGGAACACGATGCCGAGCAGGTTGGCCAGCAGGAACGCGAGCACGACGGCCACGAAGCCGGGGGCGAGCCGCCACCCCGCATCCCAGCCTCGCAGAACGAGCGAGCCGGGCTCCGCCTCCAACCAGGCGCCGGCGATCACGATCGCGACAGCGATGAAGACGCCAGCCTGCGCGACCACCGCGATCAGCAGCTGCGCGGATGCGGGCAGGCCGGAGGTCCAGGTGAAGATGGCGGGCGCCAGGGCCCGGCTCAATGGATCAGGCATGCGCGGAACAGTACCGCTTCCTGCAGCCGACCGTAAGTTACGGGACGGACCTTCGGGCGGCCGCGTCAGGTCGGCGCGCGGTCAGGCGCGCTCGCCGTCAGGTGGATGGGCTCGACGCGCCGGGAGGTGCCGCTCGCCATCCAGGCGGCGCTCCGCGGTACGCAGCGCGGCGGGCAGGTCTTCCCCGGCGGCGGGACTGGCCCAGCCGAGAATGACCCGCGCGCCGATGGCGCCCTCCGCGAGCCAGCTGTCGCACCCGACACGCACGCGCTCGACATAGTTGATCGCCTGGATCTCGTCCGTCTCCGGGAGCAGCCCGCAGAAGCGCGACTCGCCGACGCGCGCGAGGCGGTCGGCGGCCCGGGCCTGGCGGCGCAACGTCGCCGCGATGGGTGGGACGAGGCGACGCGCCGCATCCTTGCCGAAGCGCTGGACGAGCTGGTCGTATCCGTCGAGGTCCGCGACGACGACGGTGATGGGGCGCCGGTAGCGAAGCTGCCGCGCCGTCTCGTCCTGGAAAGCCAGCTCCCACGCGAGCCTGGACGCCAGCCCCGTCTCCTCGTCGAACAGCATCGCGGTTGCGGCCCCGCGCGACGTGCTCGCAGGGCCGGCCGGGCCCGACGCCATCGCGCGACGGACGTCCGACGGCGTTCGGGACAGGAGCGCTTCGATCGCGCGCATGGCGCGCGGATCGTCGTGATGGGTGAACACGAACCGGCGGCGGCGCTCGGTATCCTCGGTCCCGGGCTGTTCCAACTCGACAGCTTCGCTTTCTTCCTCGGTGAGCCCCTCATCCTCCGGTTCCGGCTCTGGGATTCGAACCGAAGGAGCGACCGCCGGCCCCTCGATGGCACGGCTCAGGCGGGAGACGACAGACGATGCGTCCGACGCCCCCATCGACCCGGGCGAGGGGGGCGGGGCCGGCCCGGGGTCGGCAGGGAACGGCGACAACGCCCCACCATCGGCGTCCCCCGGCGGATCCTCGGACTCGGCTCCGGACGGCAGCGCGACGGTGTCTCCGACCTCTGCCGTCGGGACGGCCTCAGCGGTCACGGCGCGCTTCGCGGAGGCAGCCAGCGCCGACGTCGGTGCCCCGGCGGGCGGGGCGAAGCCCATCCGCGCGGCCGCATCGCCCGTCGCGCCGCTCGGCTCGCCTTCACTCGCGAGGGAACCGGACGGCCGACGACGAACGAGCGGACCCAGCAGAAACGCGACCATCAGCGCAAGGTTGCAGAAGATGGCGATGACCAGGATCGTCGTGATGGTTCCGGTCGGCAATTCGTCGCCCCAGCGTGATGGTCATGACGCCACCTCAGTCTATGCCGGGCACATGGATGACGGGGAGCGCCTGCCGGGCCCGCGACGAACTTCTGGTGCCCGGACACACCGGCGAGTCCTGCGGCACCCGTTGGAAGCGCGCCCGCGGGAGACGCCACCCGTTCGCCGCGTACCCGCGGGGGACGCCATCCGTTCGGCGCGCACCGGCGGGGGACGCCGCGCGTTCGCCGCGTACCGGTGGGGGACGCGCGAATGGGGACGCGCGAATGGGGGACGCGCGAACGTCGGCAAGAACGCCGGCGTGCCTACCAGGCCGAGGGCACGGCCAGGGGGGAGGTGGCCCCGAGCGCCTCTCGGGCTCGCGTCGCGTCGTTCACGGAGAATGCGATCTCGACCATCCCGCCACGGTGTCCGACGATCAGGACGCCCTCGATGTTCACGCCGGCGGCTGCGAGCTTCTCGGAAAGCTCGGCGAGCGCGCCGGGTCGGTCCTCCGTCTCCGCGATGACCGTGCTCCCCTCGACGAACGTGTACCCCATGCTGTGAAGGACCTCGCGCGTCGCGGTGTCGTCGTCAGTGGTGAGGAACGCGCACCCGGTGCACCCGGCACCGCCACCGGCAATGTGGCGGATGTCGATGCCTCGGGTTGCCAGCGCCCGGGCGAGATGGGCGAGTTCGCCGGGACGGTTCTGGAGCTGAACCACGAACGGATGGGTCATCGATGTTCCTCCCTGGCGGCAACCGCGTCAGTTGCCGCACGCGGCGACGTCGTCGAGGACGACTGCAGAGACCGTGGCGCCGATGCGGGCGCGGCGCCAGTGCCGATCAGCCTTTCGGCGCCGGCTGACCGTCCATCGCGACGTCGATCCCCTCGAGGTAGAACTCGGTGCCCCCCGCCACGACCGCGTCCGGGCTCCCGCAGCCGGGGCACCCCGGATCGGGCGTCGTCGCGGGACGTCGGCGGCCGCACGATCGGCATGCCAGCTCGGCGGGCAGCTCGCGGACGTGGAGCGCGGCACCCTCGGCGGGTGTGCCCGGGCACAACTCGTCCAGGTAGTGACGCACGGCATCGGGCGCCATCGTGGAGAGCTCGCCGTTGACGAGATACAGGTCCGTGATGCGCGACGCACCGGCGGCTCGAGCCTGCTCGAGCGCGACATCGAGGATGCGCTGCGTCGCGCCAAGCTCATGCACGGGTCGCCACCGCAGACCCTGCGTCGCAGAGCCCGAGCAGTCGCTCCACCGCCGGGCCCACGGCCTCCGCCACCTCCGGCGTCAGCTCCTCGGTGAAGGTCATCACGCTGCGAGCGCCGACCGTGAGCACGAGCACCTCCTCGGGGACTGTCGCACCGAGCGCTCGTGCGGCGGCGAGAGCGGTGGAGAGCGAGGCATCGTGCGCGGACCCGAGATGCCCTGCCGACGCGTCGGGCACGGCCGAGAGCGGCTGCAGCCGCACGTGGCCCGGCGGATCGCCTCCACCACTGAAGGCGTCCACGATCACGACCCGCGCGTACCCGAGGAGCCGCTCCATCAGGCGCAGCCCGCCGAGCGAGAGACGGTCGATTTCCACCCCGGGCGATCCACCGCGAACCGCCAGGCGACGCTCGAGCTCGTCGACGATGACCCAGCCCACGCCGTCATCTCCCAGCAGCGGGTTCCCCAGGCCCACGACGAGCATCGGCGGGGAAGACGTCGTTTCGACCATCGCCAGCTCAGCAGTACTGGCGCAGGACGTCGACGACCTCGCCATGCGCATCGTGGATCGTCACCTCCAGCGGCATCTGGCCCGGCAGCGCGTGTGTCGCGCAGCCGAAACACGGGTCGTACGCGCGGAACGCCATCTCGATCCGGTTGAGCAGCCCCTCGTTGACCACGCTGCCGGCGTGGATCAGGCTGCTGGCGGCCTTGCGCACCGACATGCAGATGGGGGCGTAGTTGTTGGTCGTGCCCACCAGCAGGTTGACGCTGGTGAGGAGGCCTCGCTCGTCGGTCACGTAGTGATGCGTCAGCGTGCCGCGCGGGGCCTCGACCGTCCCGATCCCCTCCGTGGGCTTCTGGGTCGGCACGCTGCGAACCTGGTCGGAGGTGATCTCCGGGTGCGTGGCGAGCTCGACGACGTGCTCGGCGGCGTACAGCTGCTCGATGAGGCGGGCCCAGTGCATGGCCAGCCGGTTGTGCACCGGCTGCTTCACCCTGCCGGGGCCGCCGATCCCTTCGCCCAGCGTGGCGTAGAAGCGTTCGTACTCGGCCTGCGCGAGGGGCGTGGCCATGCCGCTCCCGGCGTTCAGCCGTCCCAGCGGCCCGACGCAGTAGACGCCCGACTCCTTGCCGTCGACGAACCCCTTCCAGCCGACCGGCTTGAGGTACGGGAACTTCAGGTACGTCCAGGGCTCGACGCGCTCGGCGATCCAGTCGGTGTACTCCTCCGGCGCATACGTGCCGAGCTGCTCGCCATCGGGAGCCACGACGCTGATGCGGCCGTCGTAGAACGCGACCCGGCCCTGCTCGTCCACGAGCCCTGCCGAATACGTCCGGTCCGTGTAGGTCTCCCCTGTGAGCAGCTCGCGGTACGCGGGATCGTGCAGCACGACCTCGTCGAAGAGCTGCAGGCTGCCCTGGGAGAACTCGATCATCCAGCGTCCCATTCGCTCGATCTCGGCGCGCTGCTCCTCCGTGATGCCCTTGGTGAGGCCGCCGGGGACACTCGTGCTCGGATGCACGCTCCGGCCCCCGATCATCTCCACGACCGAGTGCCCGAAACGGCGCGCCTGGATCACGTTGCCGCCGATCTCGAGCCCGACCTTGTGGATGACGCCGAGCAGGTTGCGCTCCGCCGGCGGCGCATCCGGCCCCACCACGAAGTCCGGGCCGCCGAGCGCATAGAAGTGGGTCGTGTGGTCGGTGAAGAAGAAGGCGCTGTAGAGGAGCTCGCGCAGGAGCCGCGCGGGTCGCGGCGGGTCGACGTGATACGCGGCGTCGGCCGCTTTCGCGGCGGCCATGTGATGTGCCTCCGGACAGACCCCGCAGATGCGGTTCGTCAGGACCGGCATCTCCTCCACCGGACGCCCGACACAGAACCGCTCGAAGCCACGAAGCTCCGGAATCTGGAAGTACGCGTTGGCAACCTCCCCCGCGTCGTCCAGGAAGATCTCGATCCTGCCGTGGCCCTCGAGGCGCGTGACCGGGTCGATGGTGATGTGGGTCATGACGTCACTCCCGCGTACCGGCGCCGACCGCTTCCACCGACGGCTCCACGGCCGAGACCGGCTCCGGGGCCGCGGCCGGCTCCGCCGCCGAGGCCGGTGCTGCAGCCGTCGGTTCGGCGGGTCGAGACTCACGCGACTCTCGGAACGCGCCGTTCGGTTCGGCCCAGGCCGCGCGACCTGCCCGCAGCTGCGAGCCGGCCAGGCTGAAGCGGTAGAACTGGCCGGCGGGATCCGGGATCCCGTCCAGGATGCGCTCGATGTCGGCCGCCTCCTTCGCGTCCACGACGGAGGCGAACGCCGAGATCAGACGCGCCCCGTAGTCCAGCACTCCCTCGGATGGTCCGTAGCACCCGATGCACTGTGCCCCTGCCCGTGGACAGAGCGCGCCGCAGCCATCGCGCGTGGCAGGCCCGTTGCAGGGGATCCCCTGCTCCAGCAAACAGAGGTTCGGATCGAACCGCTCGACTTCCTGGGGACGGACGAAGCGCGTGATCTTCTTGATGCCGCGTGTTCGCGAACACTCGTCGCAGACCGTCGAGCGGCCGGCCCCGATGGTCGCGCCCTGCCGTGGCAGCTCGACCGAGCCGTCGCGCGACCCGAGCACCAGGTCGATCACGGCCGCGATCTGCGGCGACTCGGGCGGGCAGCCCGGCATGTAGTAGTCGACCGGAACCACCTGGTCGAGCGTCCGGAGGGTGGGCTCGAGCTCGTCCAGCTCGAGGGTTCCCTCGGGCACATCGCAGTGAGGCCGGGGTCGCACATGGTCCGGGTTCTCGGTGCTGATCGTCTCGTACACCGTATCAAGCAGCTCGCTGCGGCTGCTCAGGTTGGCCAGCCCCGGGATGCAGCCCTCCGTGGCGCAGGACCCGAAGGCGACCAGCAGCTTCGAGACACGCCGCAGCAGCCGGGCGTGCTCGGCGTCGGTTGTCGTGCGGATACCGCCGTTGAACAGCGTCAGGTCGATCGATCCGTCGGGCAGGTCCTCGATATCGCGGTACTTGGCGTCCATCACGACCGGCCAGAGCACGATCTCGCACGCGGCGTCCACCTGGAGGAGCTTCTCGTGAATGTTGAGCACCGCGATGTCGCAGCCGCCACACGATCCCGCCCCGTACATCGCGAATCGGAGCCTGGCCTGGCCGCTCATTCCTCCACCTCTGCCGCTGCCCGGATCGACGCGGAGGCGGGGGGCTCCGCCGCCGGGTCGGACGCCTGGACCGCCTCCGGCCCGGGCGGGCTCGCGCCCGCGCCGTTCCCACCCGTTCCAGCCGAGCGCGCCGCTTCGGGAAGCGTGACGGTCCCGTCGCCTCCGGCAGTGGGCCAGTCGAGCGGTCCGAGCGCGCGAACCTCACCCACAAAGGTCTCGATCTCGTGAGCCAGCCGAACCCCCTCGGCAGCGCTGGCCCAGACGAGCTTGATCCGGCCGGGATCGATCCCCAGCTGCTCCACGGTGCGCCGCAGGAGGAGGAATCGTCGCAGCGCGTTGAGATTCTGCTCGATGTAATGGCACTCGCCGGGATGGCAGCCCGTGATGAGCACGCCGTCCGCGCCGCCGGCAAAGGCACGCAGCACGAACGTCGGATCCAGACGACCCGAACACATCAGTCGGATGAGCCGCACGTTGGGCGGGTACTTCACCCGCGCCGTGCCGGCGAGATCGGCCGCCCGATAGCTGCACCAGTTGCAGGTGAAGCCGATGATGACCGGCTCGAAGGCGGCCGCCGTGGCGGCGCCTGGCGTCGGCTGAACCGACGCCGGATGCACGTTGGACTGGTTCAGCGTCACGCCGGCACCGCCTCCCTGGCCTCGGTCGCCGCGAGGTTGCGCAGCAACAGTCCATCGATCTGGGCGAGCACCTGCTCGCTGCTGAAGACCGTCCCGCTGATCGCGCCGGCAGGGCAGGCGGCGACGCACGTACCGCAGCCCTGGCACAACGCTGGGTTGATCTCGGTGACCATGCGGTCCTCGTGGAACGAGATGGCGTTGTACGGGCAGAGATCGTTGCAGATCCGGCACCCGGAGCAGCGCGTCGCGTCGACGCTCGCCTTGACCGGCTCCAGTGAGATCTCGCCCTGGTGGATGTACGAGAGGACGCGGGCCGCAGCGGCGGCGCCCTGGGCCACCGTGGACGGGATGTCCTTGGGGCCCGAGACACAGCCGGCGATGAAGACACCGTCCTCCATCGTGGCGACCGGGTCGAGCTTGGGATGCTTCTCGATGATCCAGCCGTCGGCGCTGCAGGAGATGCCGAAGAGCTTCGCGACCTCCTTGGCGTCCACCTGGGGCTCCAGGCCCACGGAGAGGATCACCATGTCCACGGGGACGCGCCGCTGGACGCCGGCCAGCGTGTCCTCGACCTGGATGATGGTGTGCCCCTCTTCCTCGGTGGTGCGCGCGACATCGGAGATCTCGGCAACCTTGCCGCGGACGAAGATCGTGCCCTCGTCCAGGAGGCGCTGATAGAACTCGTCG
Organism: Candidatus Limnocylindrales bacterium; assembly: GCA_046704705.1. GTDB lineage: Bacteria > Chloroflexota > Limnocylindria > Limnocylindrales > CSP1-4 > JBJKRK01. Next base: position 16,500 of record JBJKRK010000343.1, read on the forward strand.
AAGCCCTTCGCCGGCGTCCGCATGTCGATGTAGAACTCGTACACGGTGGCGTTCGTGTGCTCGCGCACCAGGTGCGCGAACTTCAGGCTCTGCATGCAGCAGATCGCCGAGCAGTAGTTGTTGTAGTTGCGGTCGCGACTCCCGACGCAGTGGATGATCCCCACGCTCTCCGGCTCGGTGACACCGTCGCGGAGCACGATCGCGCCGTTGGTGGGTCCGGCTGCATTGCTCATGCGCTCGAACTCGAGGCTGGTGAACACGTTGGGCAGGCGTCCGTAGCCGTACTGGCTGATGCGCCGCGCGTCGAAGGTCTGGTAGCCGGTGGCAAGCACGATGTTGCCGACCTTCAGCGTGATGTCTTCGTCCTGCTGATCGAAGTCGATCGCTCCGGTCGGACAGAACTTCTCGCAGGCCTTGCAGGTGCCGCGCTCGTAGTAGGTGCAGCTGTCCCGGTCGATGACGGGGAACTTCGGCACCGCCTGGGGGAAGGGCGTGTAGACCGCCTTGCGGTAGCCCAGCCCGGCCTCGAAGACCTCGTCGATGACCTTCTTGGGGCATTTCTCCATGCAGATCCCGCAGCCCGTGCAGAGGTCCTCGTCGACGTAGCGGGCGCGCTTGTGCACGGTGACCGTGAAGTTGCCCACGTACCCGTCGACGTGGGTCACGTCGCTCCAGGTGAGCAGCTCGATGTGCGGATGGCTCCCCGCCGAGACCATGCGCGGCGTCAGGATGCAGGCCGAGCAGTCCAGCGTCGGGAAGGTCTTGTCGAACTGCGCCATGTGCCCACCGATCGAAGGCTGGCGCTCCACCAGGTAGACGGGGTAGCCGGCATCGGCGACTTCGAGCGCCGCCTGGATCCCGCCGATTCCGCCGCCGACGACGAGCGTCGACGGGTTGATCGGGACGCGCAGTTGCTCGAGCGGCTCGTGGTGCCGCACGCGCTCCACGCCTCCCGAGACGACCGCTTTGGCTTTGGCCGTCGCCGCGACCTTGTCGGTGTGGACCCAGGAGACCTGCTCGCGGATCGACACGAGCTCGCAGAGATACGGGTTGAGCCCGGCGACCTCACAGGCGACGTGGAATGTTCGCTCGTGCATGTGCGGCGAGCAGGCCGCCACCACCACACGGTCCAGGCCGAGCTCCTTGATGTCGGTCTGGATGAGCTCCTGCCCCAGGCTGGAGCACATGAACTTGTAGTCACGCGCGACGACCACGCCGCGCTCGGCCAGCCGTTCCTCCGCGAAGCGGCGCACCGCCTCCACGTCGACCGTCCCGGCGATGTTGCTGCCGCAATGGCAGATGTACACGCCGATGCGGTGGCCCTCGCCATCGGTCGAAGGGGCCTCGCGAGCCGCCTGATCGGGCTGCGCCGAGCCGGTCGGCACAGCAGCAGCGGCCTGCCCATTGCCGTTCATCGGCGCCGTGTCTCCGTTCATCGACGCACCTCGTCGCGGTCCGGCATGCTGGGCATCGGCAATCCGGTCTTCTTCACGCGGCGCGGATGCGGGTGTCCCGGTCCGGGCGGCTCCTCGGGCGGAGGCGCCTCCACGCCGATCCGCTGCAGCGCCGGTCTGGCGTCGACGAGCTCCGCACCGAACCCGAGCGCCCGTGGGTCGGCGCCGAAGGCCAGCCCCATCAGCTGCGTGAAGAACAGGATCGGCATGCGGTAGTCGGTGTGGAAGTGGCGGTTCATCTCGCCCTGATAGAAGTCGATGTTCATCTGACACATCGGGCAGACCGTGACCATCACGTCGGCACCGAGGGTCGACGCCCCGTGGACCAGCCGCCTGATGAGCTCGAACCCGGTCGACGGGCTGATCTGCGCCATGTGGCCGCCGCAGCAGGCGGTGCGCAGCGGGAAGTCGACGACCTCGGCACCCAGGGTCGCCATCAGTCGGTCGAGCTCTCTCGGCTGCTCGTGGTCCTCGAAGCGGCCGGCATAGTCCGGTCGAGGCACCATGCAGCCGAGGTAAGGGGCGATACGCAGCCCACGGAGGGGTTTCACGACCCTCTGCGCGATCGCGTCGTAGCCGATGTCGTGCACGATGACGTCCAGGAGATGCCGCACTTCGACCGCTCCCGGGTCGTAATGCAGTCCGCCGGCCGCCAGCGCGTCATTGACGCGCCTTCCCAGGTCGGCACTCTCCTGCATGTAGTGGTCGGCCTTCGCGAGGTTCAGGTAGCAGGCGCTGCAGGGAGCAACCACGGTGCGCGACCCATCCGCCTGCTGCTCAGCAAGCGCCAGGTTGCGCGCGATCAGCGCGTACGCCGGCGTGAGGCTCACGCTGAGGTACTCCGTCGCACCGCAGCAGTTCCAGTCGTCGATCTCCGCGAAGCGGATGCCGAGTGGCGCGCTCACGGCGGCGAGGGAATCTCGATAGGCCCGCGCGGTGCTCTCCATCGAGCACCCCGGGTAGTACAGGTAGTCGGTCACCGGCCCGCCTCCAGCGCCTTGGCCCGCGCGAGGATCGCGTGGAACTGCTGCAGCCCTCTGATCCGGTGCGGGGTGAACGGCATCCGCCCCCGCCCCAGCATGCCGAGGCTCTGCGGGGCGATGCCCGGAAGCCGGGTCGGGAAGTGCCGCAGGTAGTGCTGCGCCACCAGCCCCACCTCGAAGCTGCGCCCGAACCGCTCGACGTTGCCGATGAACGTCCGGGAGAAGTCGGGGGCCGTGGACTCGGGATACAGGTGAGCCTGGATGGCCATCCCCTTCAGCGTGTACATCACGTCCGTGATGTGCACCTCCTGCGGACAGCGGATGGTGCAGTAGTAGCAGGAGACACACATCCAGGGGGTCCGGCTCCGAAGCACCTCGTCGCGCATGCCGGCACGGATCAGCGCGAACAGCTGCCGCGGCGTGTGGTCCATGTCCGCAGCCGACGGACACGAGCCCCCGCAGGTGCCGCACTGGATGCACATCTCGAGACGGGAATCGCCGGGAGTGGCCGCGATGACCTCCTCCTGGAAGCTCGGCGCACGCGAGGCGGCCTGGGGCGGAGCCGCCACCGAGAGGGTCACAGAACACCTCCTGACCTGGGGCGCAGGGGCGGCATCTTCTCCAGCCCGGCACCAATCCTCCGGGGCGCGGGCGTGTGCCACAAGTGACACAAGGCATCGTCGCGGCGGCACAAGGTCGTCCCGAGAAAGGGCAGGCGGAGGCCCCCGGACCCTCTTCGACGTGACCTCTGTACTGTGCGCCCGGATCGGACGCGGCAGCGCCGGGTCCCGGCCGGTAAGCTTCGGGGCGACATGCCCGGGGCAGCGCCGCTCTCCGCGCGCCCGCCAGACAAGGAGGCTCAGATGCCCGCTTCTCCCGTGACCGTCGCGTACTTCTACCGGGTGCGCTGGGGCCACCACGACGAGTTCATCGCGCTGTTCCGGAAGAACCACTGGCCGATCCTGCGCGCACAACTCGAGGCGGGCAGGTTCCTGGACGTGCGCGCCTCGGTGCCGCGCTTCCACGGCGACGGGCGGGCGGACTGGAACCTCCTCGTGACGATCACTTACCGGGACTGGGCGGCCATGGAGGAGCATTCGGAGCCCGAGATCGCCGGGCGGCTCTTTCCGGACCAGGAGCAGTACCGCGCGGAGGAGCGGCGCCGTTTCGAGATCGTCGAGGCGCACTGGGACATGCCGCTCGAGCCGGTCGAGCTGCCGCGCGAGGGCTGAGAGCCGCCGCTCGGGACCGTTTCATCGGCGGACTCGCGCGCGCGGCCGGGCGGAAGCAGGCGGAGGCACCGCTCCCGTCCGGTTGCGACCCTCGCCATCGGGTAGACGAACGCCCCGGACGATGCCGGGGCGTTCAGGTCGAGCGAGGGTGAATGACTAGGGGGTAGCGGTCGGGCTCGCCGTGGGGGTGGCGCCGGGGGTCGCCTCCGGCTCATGCCCGTGGCCATGACCGGGCGTCGGCGTTCCGCAGGGGACCGGACTGCCGTGTGCCCACGAGCTCACGTAGCCGCCATGGTTGTTGTTCTTCCCGCCCACGCAGTCGGACTGCGCGGCCTGCGAGACCAGCTGCCCGTGGTCCGGTGATGCTGTCGGGGTCGCGTTCGGGGCGGCCGTCGGCTCCTCCGTCGGGGTCGCGGTCGCAGTGGCCGTCGCGGTCGGCGTTGCCGTCGCGGTGGCGGTCGCTGTCGCCGAGGGGGTGGCGGTCGCGTCAGCGACGTGATTCGGCGTCGTGAACGTGCTGTGACCGGGCGTCGCCGGATGGGAGACCATCGCCGAGTTCGCGGCGACCAGGCCGACAGGGACTGCCACGGCCACGGCGAGAGACAGAACCAGCCGGAGGCCGAGGGTGCGGATGATGCCGGACATGCTCCTCCTTTCGGTGTGTGGCATTCCGCAGGCGCGGCGCCGTTCGCATCTCCTAACGATGAACCGCGGAGAACGTCACGCGCAGCGTACAGCCCGGTGGTCCCGGCGCCGCACGCCAATGGTCCTGCTCGGGCATGATGCATGGTCCACCCGTGCGAGACCGCGCTGTCGGTCAGGGCAAGATCGGGTGGCGTCCGCTGGCGCGCAGGCGGGCGCGCGGCGGGACGGCGGCGGCCGTTGGGAGTGGCACCCGGCGCGACGGCGGCCGTTGGGAGTGGCTCCTGGGGAGTGGCGCTCGGCGCGGCGGCGGCCGTTGGGAGGGGCACCCGGCGCGGCGGCGGCCGTTGGGAGT
>JBJKRK010000344.1:0-4742 GCA_046704705.1 Candidatus Limnocylindrales bacterium
GGCCTCCACAGCGTCCTCATGATCGACGTCGCCGGGAGCCGTGACGACGGCGCGCTGCGCGCCGCTGGCCCGCAGATGTCGCGCCAGCGCCCGCGTGTCGACCCCGGCGATGGCGGGCACGCCGGAGGCCCGCAGCAGGTGCACGATCTGGCGGCCGCGGCCCACCACGGCCGCCGTCGCGTGCGCCACGATGAGCGCCTGCAGCCAGGGCCGCTCCGACTGGTCGTCCTCCACCAGGCGCCCGTAGTTGCCGATGAGCGGGTACGTCATCACGACGACCTGGCCCGCGTACGAGGGATCGGTACAGACCTCCTGGTAGCCCGTCTGGCTCGTGTTGGCCACCAGGTCGCCCCCCGCGGCGAGCGGCGCGCCGAACGCCACCCCGGGAAACACGGTGCCGTCCTCGAGGGCGACGAGCGCCGGCCCGTGTGCGCCGATCCGCGCATCGACGACCGCGGCGGCGGGCAGCGGGAGAGTGGGACGGGTTGTGGAGCAGGACCGGACGAAGGGTTGCATGATCATCCAGCGGAGGACGGCAGGGGACGGGACCCAGACCTGTGCGCAGCGTATCAGGTGCGCGCCGAACGGCCTGAAATCGGCCAGTCCGGACGGCTCAGCCGTCCCCCGGATGGCGGGCCGCGACAGGCCGTGCGGCTCTGGCCCGCCGCGGGCGCCGGGCGGAAGCTGACGTCGATGATCCTTTCACCCGCACTCCTCGACGCGCTTCGCTCGGGCAGCCCGGTCGATGTTCCGTATCGCGGCACCGAGCTGCTGGAGAACCCACTGCTGAACAAGGACCTCGCCTTCAGCGACGAGGAGCGCGACCTCTTCGGCCTGCGCGGCCTGCTGCCGCCCCGCGTCCGCTCGATCGAGGAACAGGTCGCCATGGAGCTCGAGCACGTTCGGTGCAAAGACACGGACCTCGAGCGCTACATCGGCCTGCTGGCGCTGCAGGACCGCAACGAGACGCTCTTCTACCGGCTCCTCGTGGATCACATCGAGGAGTTCATGCCGCTCGTCTACACACCCACGGTCGGTCGCGCCTGCCAGCTCTTCAGCCACGTGCTGCGGCGAGCGCGCGGACTGTGGATCACGCCCGACGACCGGGACCGCATCCCCGATCTGCTCCGCAACGCCCGCCAGGACGAGGTTCGGCTGATCGTCGCCACGGACAACGAGCGGATCCTCGGGCTGGGCGACCAGGGTGCCGGCGGGATGGGCATCCCGATCGGCAAGCTTGCGCTGTACTCCGCCGGCGCAGGGATCCATCCCGCCCTCACGCTGCCGGTCTCGCTCGACGTCGGGACCGACAACCAGGAGCTGCTCAACGACCCCTACTACATCGGCTACCGCCATCCGCGCCTGCGGGGCGAGGCATACGACGACTTCATCGAGTCGTTCGTCGAGGCGGTGCTGGCCGTCTACCCCCACGCCGTCCTGCAGTGGGAAGACTTCAAGCAGCACAACGCCATCCGCATCCTGGATCGCTACCGGCACCGGCTGACCTCGTTCAACGACGATATCCAGGGGACGTCGGGGGTGGCGCTGGCGGGCATCTACGCCGCGCTGCGCATCCTGCGCGAGCCGCTCGCGGCGCAGCGTGTCGTCTTCCTGGGGGCCGGGGCCGCGGGGATCGGGATCGCCCGGCTCCTGCGCGCCGCGCTCGTCCAGGAAGGGGCGTCGGAGGAAACGATCCGCCGGGGCATCGCCATGCTCGACACGCATGGGCTGATCTTCGAAGGTCGCACGCCGCTGGACGAGGACAAGCGTGGCTTCGCGCTCGGATCAGACGAGCTCGCCTTCCACGGCTTTGCGGCGGCGGACAGCTACGACCTGGAGTCGGTGGTGCAGCACGTGCGCCCGACGATCCTGATCGGCACGAGCCAGACCCCGGGGGCGTTCACGGAGACGGCCATCCGCGAGATGGCGCGCCACGCGTCGACCCCGGTGATCATGCCGCTGTCCAACCCGACCTCGCAGACCGAGGCAATCCCGTCCGACTTGATCGCCTGGACCAACGGCCGGGCCGTCGTCGCCACCGGCAGCCCGTTCGAGCCCGTCGAGTACGGCGGCCGGCGACACCTGGTCGGGCAGGCGAACAATGTGTTCGTGTTCCCCGGCGTTGGGCTCGGGGTGATCGTCGCCGAGGCGCACGAGGTGAGCGATGCGATGTTCCTCGTCGCTGCCCGGGCGCTCGCCGACAGCGTGACCTCCGACCGCCTGGCCGCCGGCGCGATCTACCCGCCCGTCTCCGCGCTGCGCGACGTTTCGCGCCGCATCGCGATGGCGGTCGTCTGCGAGGCTCGCTCGTGCGGCGTGGGACGCGCCTTCCACGACGAGCAGCTGCAGAGCGCCGTCGACGCGGCCATGTGGCACCCCGAATATGTCCCGTACCGACCGGTGCCGCAGCCAGTCCTGACCCGCTGAGGCCGGCCCGGGCGGTGCCCGGGCGCCTGTGGTCCGTCGCTCCGCCGCGGTCGTCGGCCGCCCGCCTGCGCACCTGTGGCGTCGTCGCATCGCCGCGGTGCGCCCGGACCGCGCACTTGGAGCACACCGCGAATACCGCCAGGCGGGCGACCTGACAGATTCCCTTACGTCTTTGAGGGCAGTCGGGTATGCTGCGCTGCGGGGCCCTGGCACGCCGCCGTTCCCCCCACGGCGCGCCAGTTCCGGGGCCCCGTTTCCTACCGATCCAGCAGGCCGGATCGCGCTGCGAAGCGGCTGATCAACACCACGTCGGCCGTTTCCGAGGTCCCGTCCGGGAAGTCGAAGACGGCGTCGGTGACCGCGGCGAACCCCGTCGTCGAACGCTGCCAGGTGTCCCAGGGAGTCGTCCCCGGCACCACGTGGCAGTCGCCGCGAACGGTGGCCACGCCCACATCGACGGCGACGGGGCAGCGCCGGCGGGTCAGGCGAGCCGCGGGGTCGCTCTCGAACGGCGGCGGGACCACGAGGAGGATCTCGTCACGATCGATGTGGAGCGGTCCGCCGTCCGTCTCCAGGACGACGACGGGGCTGGCGCCCAGCGTATCGCTGGTGCGGCGGGCCCTGTCGCCGAGCTGTCCCACCAGCCACCCGTCGAACGTGAGCAGGACCGCCGGGACCGCGGCCGTCACCTCCCCCGGGCACGTGCTCGCGGCGGGACTCATGACGGAGACCGGCGCCGCAGCGGGGTCGGCGTGTTCTCGATGTAGCAGACCCACCTGGCACTCCTTGCACGTCCGGCCGCGGGTCCAGCCCTGGGACGCCGTGGACCCTGTACCGCTGAGAACGGTCGAGCGGAGCTCTCGTTAGGGCCGCGACGCGCGGGGTGCGACCACGCGATCAGACGAAGAGCCGCGGGTTCACGAACTGGCCGTCGAGTTCGACCATCCAGAGCAGATGCGGTCCGGTGCTGATCCCGGTGTTTCCCTCGTAGCCGATGATCTGGCCCTGGCGCACCACCTCGCCCTTGCGGACCAGCGGGCCATGCGCTCCGTCGTCCAGGTGCGCGTACCAGGTGAGCAGGTGCTGTGAGTGCGCGATGATCACGATCCAGGCACGCTCGCCCGGGGGGTCGTAGGGGTTCGGCCCCACGAACAGCACCGTGCCGTCCCCCGCCGCCCGGATGGGCGTGTCCATCGGTGCCGCGATGTCGATTCCGAGGTGGAAGTGCGGGCAGTTCCCCAGCGGGGCTTCGAGATAGAACCCGGTGCAACCGAATTCCTGCGTGACCACGCCGTCCATCGGCCAGACCAGCGTCCCGTTGTACTGGGATGGGATGGAGCCCGCACCGGCGAGCGCGTCGATCCGGCTGCGCAGGCGGCCGAGGGCCGCCTCCTCGTCGGCGAGGGTCGTGCTGGCGCGCGAGCGCTCCTGCTTCAGTGCCTTGTAGGTCGTCAGCTGCGCTGCCTGGGCCGCTTTCGAGCGCGCCTGGAGGGCCGCGAGCCGCCGGTCGGCGGCCGCGAGTGCGTCCTGCTGCTTCTGCAGCGTGGACTTCTCGGCGTAGAGCGCCAGGCGCGCCTGCTGGGCGTTCGCACGCGCGGCTGCCGTCGTCTGGATGAGCTGCTCAACCGAGGCCGCCTCCTGCTGCACCTGTCGGGCCAGCTGAACCTCCACCGCGCCGGTCTGCAGGTAGTTCGACACGTCGGCCAGCACGGCGGTGAACGAGCGTGCGGAAAGCAGCTGGTCCAGGAGGGGCGTCTGCGCCGCTTCGTACGCCGCCACGATGTCGGCGGACAGGTCGGTGCGTGTGCTGGCGAGCTGCCCCTGCGCTTCGGCGAGATCCAGCCCGAGTCCCCGGAGCTCCGCGTCGAGCTGATTCACCTGGCCGACGAGGGCGAGGTAGCGGGTGCGCATCAGGTCGAGTGCCGCGCTCGCCGTGTTCAGGTTCGCGCGGACGGTCGCCTGATCGACGTTGATCTGGTCGATCGAACGGGTGGCCGCATCGATCTGCGAGGCGAGCCCGGATGCGTCTGCCCGCAGCCTCGCGAGCTGGCTCCGCTCGGTGGCGATCCTGGCCTGCAGCGACCGCTCGGCCTGCACCGCGCTCTGCAGCGCGCTGCTTGCCCGGACGGCGCCCGCGCCGCTCCCAGGCGGCACGAGGAGCGCCATCGCCAGCGCCAGCGCCAGCCAGCCGCGGCGGACGTGGGGACGCGGGCAGCGCATCAGGCTGGGATCATCGCGCAGGCATGCTCCGTCATGCGCCCTGGGGGACGCGGTGGCAATCCGGCCGACGTCTGGTCGTCCGGCGAGGACACGTC
>JBJKRK010000345.1:0-4231 GCA_046704705.1 Candidatus Limnocylindrales bacterium
GGGTGAGCGTGCGGCCGGGACGTCGCCTGTCGCGCGCTGGGCCACCCGCCGCGCGGCGGACAGCGCGTCGGCCGCGCCTTGGGCAACGCGCCGCCGTGCCGGAATGTCGCCGGGGCTGACGGGAGGACGGCGTGCCGGAGCTGCCCGAGGTCGAGTCGCTCGTCGGGTTCCTCCGTGCGCGCGCCATCGGGAGGCGGATCGAGCGAGTCGAGCTCCTCTCCTTCGCCGCGGCGAAGACCGTGCGGCCACCGGCGGAGCTGGTCGGCCGGCGGGTCACTGGCAGCGAACGGCGCGGCAAGTTCCTGACCCTGGAGACCTGCGCCCCCGGAGCGTCCGACGGGCCGGCGGCGCGCGACGGTGCTGCGAGCGGCACTGGCGGAAGAAAAGCTGCGACCGACGCGCCGCTCTTCCTCGTCCTTCACCTGGCGCGGGCAGGCTGGGTGCGCTGGATCGAGGACGGTGGCGCCGGTTCGGCGGGGCGCGACGCGCGCCCGCGGCCGCCACGGTCGGGACCCCTCGCGCTGCGGGTCCGGTTCGCCGAAGGGGGAGGCTTCGACGTGACCGAGGCGGGCACGCAGAAGCGCCTCGCGGTCTACGTGGTCGCCCGGCTCGACGAGGTCGCCGGGATCGCCCACCTGGGGATCGATCCGCTCGACCCCGCCTTCACGGTCCAGCATCTGGCCGCGCTCCTCGCGGGCCGAACAGGGCAACTCAAGCACGTCCTCAGCGATCAGTCGGTGATCGCGGGGATCGGCAACGCGTATTCCGACGAGGCGCTGCACGCGGCGCGCTTCTCCCCGTACAAACCGGCCGGTGGGTTGCGGCCGGACGAGATCGCCCGGTTGCACGCGGGGATCGTCGGCGTCCTGCGCGACGCTCTCGCCCGGTCATCCGGGCGCCCCATCGACGAGCTCAAGGACGAGAAGCGGGCCGGAATGCGCGTCCACGGGCGCACGGGACTCCCCTGTCCGGTGTGTGGCGACTCGATCCGCGAAGTGGCCTTCGCGGATCGCTCACTGCAGTACTGCCCCACCTGCCAGACGGAGGGCCGTCCGCTCGCGGACCGTCGGTTCTCGAGGTTCTTGAAGTAGCGGCGCCTGAGTACGCGACAAGCAGCGGCGCCCGGGCGCTCGACGGGTCCCGCTCCCGCGGCGCCGGGCACCGGGACCTGACGACAGGTCCCCCAGCCGCGGCTACAGGTTCCGCAGCCGCGCGAGCAGTCGCTTCAGCACTTCGATTTCCTGGACGTCGTCTTCGACGTCGAGCATCAGCCTGAGAGCGGCGCGAAGGACACGGGCTTCCTCGCGCGAGAGCGACAGCTCGAAGGCGGTCTTCACGTTCTGTTCGACCATGAGCACCTCCTCTCTCCACCCTACGACGACCGGGCCGATCTCGCCGACGGGCGCCCCTGCCGGCGTCGCGACCCGCGTCCATCGGCCGCTGGGCAGCCCCGGCACGGCGCCCGGAAGCGACCGTTCCCCGCGTCCATCGCCCGCTGGGCAGCCCCGGACGGAACGCGTAGGCTGAGGCCATGCATGCGTTGCTCCTCGACGCCCCTGGTGCGGCGTCAACTCACCCGCTTCAGCTGCGCGATCTTCCCGATCCCGAACCCGGTCCCGGCGAGATCGCACTGCGCGTCGCCGCCTGTGGCGTGTGCCGGACCGACCTCCAGCTCACCGAAGGCGACATCCCGGCGCATCGGCGGCCCGTGATCCCCGGCCACCAGGCCGTCGGGCGCGTCGAGGCGGTCGGGCCCGGGGTCGAGGGATGGAGCGTCGGCGATCGTGCCGGCGTGGCCTGGCTCGGCGGCGCCGACGGAACCTGCGCATACTGCCGCTCCGGCCGCGAGAATCTCTGCCCGAACGCGCAGTACACGGGCTGGGACCGCGACGGCGGATACGCCGAGCGCATGGTCGCCCGGGCGGACTTCGCGTTGAAGCTGCCCGATGGCTTCGAGGATCTGGCTGCGGCGCCGCTCCTGTGCGGTGGCGTGATCGGCTACCGCGCGCTGAAGCGCTCCGGGATCGCGCCCGGCGGTCGGCTGGGACTCTTCGGCTTCGGCGCCTCCGCGTTGCTGGCCATCCAGGTCGCCCGTCACTGGGGCTGCGAGGTCTACGTGGTGACGCGCTCCACGGCCGAGCAGCAGCGTGCCCGGGATCTTGGCGCTGCCTGGGTTGCCGGGTACGACGAGGATCCGCCGGTCCCGCTCGATGCGGCCGTCACGTTCGCGCCGGTCGGCACCGTCGTGGTGGCGGCCCTGCGTGCGCTGGCTCCCGGCGGCACGGTGGCGGTGAACGCCATCCATCTCGATCGGATCCCGGAGTTTCCGTACGACCTGCTGTGGCGCGAACGGTCGCTGCGCAGCGTGGCGAACTTCACGCGGCAGGACGCCCGCGAGTTCCTGGATCTGGCCGCCTCGATCCCGATCCGCACGGCGGTGGATGCGTTCCCCCTGGAGCAGGGCAACGTCGCGCTCGAGCGGCTGGCCGCAGGCGAGGTTCGGGGGGCGGCGGTCCTGACGATGGGTTGACGACGCGTCTCGCCTGCATGGCGGGGCGTCTCGTCAGCATCACGCGCCGCGGCGCGCGCGGTCGGCGCGATCGGAACGCTGCGGGGAACTGCGGGCACGCGTGCCCCAGCGGGGCAAAGCGGACCGTGGGGGGGCAGGCCATGCAGCCCTGTGGCGGCGACGCGCGGCAGGGTACCCTCGCGCGCGAATGCGGAGGGAGAGGAACGCGTGAACGTCAACCGAGGGCTCCTCAACTGGGGCCTTTTCTTCATCATCCTGGGAGCCGTGCCGCTGGCCGTCCAGCAGGGATGGGTTTCGCACGAGGCCGCGGCGAACGCCTGGCGGCTCTGGCCGCTCATCCTCGTCGGCCTGGGTATCGGTCTGATCCTGCACCGCACCTCGGCGCATTTCCTGGGCGGGCTCATCGTCGCCGCCACGTTCGGCCTGCTGCTGGGCGGCCTGCTGGCAGGCGGCTTCTCGATCTCGACAGCCTGCACTTCAGGCACAGGTAGCGGGCCCACCGTCGCCACCACCGACAGCGGCACGTTCTCCGGGAGCGCCGCCGTGACGGTGAAGCTCGACTGCGGCAGGCTCCAGGTGGTCACGGCGCCCGGAAACGGCTGGAACCTCCAGGCGCAGGATCCCGAGGGCCAGGCGCCGACCATCGACAAGGGGCCGGCGTCGCTGTCCATTCGGACGCCGGACCGCACCAACCTGGGTGGCTTCACTTCATCCTCCGGCCAGCGCAACTGGACCGTCACACTGCCGTCCGGCACGCAACTCGACAGCGACATCCAGGTGAATGCGGGCACCGCCACGCTCGACCTGGGAGGCGCGCAGCTCGATCGTCTGTCGGGCGACTTCAACGCGGCGGATGTCCGGGTCGACCTGAGCAACGGCAGGGTGGGCTCGATCTCGCTCGCCTACAACGCCGGCTCGGGCAACGTGCTCCTCCCGTCGAACTCCTCCGTCTCCGGCTCTGTCGACGTGAACGCTGCCTCGCTCAACCTCTGCACGCCTCCCGACCTGGGCGTGCGCATCGTGGTGAGCGGGGCGTTGCACTCCACCAACTTCAGCGGTTCGGGACTCGTCGAGTCAGGTGACGTCTGGGAGAGCTCCAACTACGCTAGCGCCACGAACCGGGCGGACCTGACGCTCAACGCCAACGCCGCGAGCGTCACCCTCAACCCAGCGGGAGGCTGCAGGTGAACGATCGACTTTACCGGTCGCGCGATGACCGGGTATTCGCCGGGGTCTGCGGGGGGATCGCCGACTACTTCGACGTCGACCCCTCGCTGGTTCGCATCCTCTATGCCATCGTGACGATCCTGACCGGGATCTTCCCGCTGCTGCTCCTGTACATCGTCATCGCGATCATCGTTCCCGAGGAGCCGCTCCCGGGAGCCATCCCACCCGGCCCAGGCTGGGGCCCCGCGGGCGCATGGGGAGCGGGCGGACCGAGCTGGGGACAACCCTGGGGCACGCCCGGAGCACCGGGCGGCGGCGGCACCCTCGGTGGAGCGACGCATCCGGCGCAAACGCAGAGGGCCCGCAGGGCAGCGCAGGCGGGCCCGGCACGGGCGGCACCGCGACCGGCACGCCTCCCGGAGCGGGCACACCCCCGGGGTGGCCCGGCTACACCGACTGGCGATCGCAGCGCGCCGCCTGGCGCGCCCAGCGGCGCGAGATGCGGGCAGCGTGGGGTTCGGAACGCCACGCCAA
>JBJKRK010000346.1:0-4972 GCA_046704705.1 Candidatus Limnocylindrales bacterium
GGTCCGGACGCGATCGGCTCGAAGCCGTCCCGCTCGGCGGCGGCCTGCGCCCCGGCGGCGGGGGTCGTCGGCACGAAGCCCGCCACGAGCGCGGGGCGCCGGGAGGTGAAGCGGTGTGGCGGCTCGCCGGGCTCGATGTAGAACGCCGAACCGGCCGGGAGGCGGCGCCGTTTCCCGCCCCGCTCCAGACCCAGGGACCCCTGGAGGACGAAGCCCCAGTGTGGTGCCACGCACGGCTCGGCGAGCGCAGTTCCCCGTGTGCCCTGGAGCGGCAGGGTCGCGAGCGCGAATGTCACGTCGCCAAAGGGCGCATAGCGGACGACGAGGTCACCGCGGCGGACCGCGCGCAGCTCTTCGGGACGAAAGTGCACCGGAAGCCTCGGCTGTTGTCGCTGGGGACCTGACTGTACGCGCCGCCCGCGGAACACGCAATGCCGTTGCAATGTCGCGCCCGACCGAGTCACGGCTCCGAAAGGAGCTGTGTGCGAGACTGGACGGGGGATGAGCACGGGGAACGCAAGGGAAGCATGACCGTCTCCGTCCAGGACGAGGCACTCGACCTCATCGGCACGATCGAGGCCGCGCTCGGCGGCGTCTCCGAGGGTGTGACGATCCAGACGGCGGACGGACGCGTGCAGTATGCGAACGCGGCGGCGCTCCGTCTCCTCGGGTTCGACTCCCTGACCGAGTTCCTGGCCGTCCCGGTGGACGAGCTGGAGCGCTCCTATGTGCTGCACGGTGCCGACGGGGTGCGCCGCAACTTCGCCGACTTGCCGGCGGGGAGGATTCTTGCCGGGCAGGACGCCGCGGATCTCCTCGTACGCTTCCGCCGTACCGGCGCGCCGCAGGACCGCTGGGCCACCGTCCGCGCCTCGCCCGTGCGCGATCGCGCCGGGCAGCTGCGCGCGGTGATCACCCTGTTTCGCGACGTCACGGACGCGGTGGCGGTCGCGGAGCGCCTGCGGTTCCAGGCGGGCCTGCTGGACGAGCTGGAATCTGCCGTGATCGTGACCGGGTCGGATGGGCGGGTGGAGCAGTGGAGCCGGGGGGCGGAGCGACTCTTCGGCGTCTCCGCGGGGGCCGCGCTCGGTCGCGACGTACGAACGCTCCTCGTCGGTGCGGGCGGGCTGCGGCCGCGCCGCCTGCTCGACGCGCTCGCATCGCCCAGGCGCTGGACCGGCGAAGTCGCCTGGCGCCGGCCGGACGGCAGGTTCCTGGAGATGCACGCCACGGCCTCGCCCATCCGCGATGCAATGTCACGGCCGGCCGGAACCGTCACCGTGATCGTCGACCTCTCGGAGCGCCGCCGCGTGGAGCGCCGGCTCGAGACCAGCGAGCGACGGTTGCGTGAGCTGGCCGACCTGGTGCCGCAACTCGTGTGGACTGTGCTTCCACGGGGGCGGTTCGGCCTGCTCAACCGCCGCTGGCGCCAGTACGTGGGTGAGGGCACCGACGGGCGGAGCCCGAGCTGGGAGTCGATCATCCATCCGGACGAGGCCGGTGAGGCACGGCGCCAGTGGCGACAGGCGCGGCGGCGCCGCACGCGCTTCACCGCGGAGCTCCGCCTCCGGCGGGCTGACGGAGTCTATCGCTGGCACCTCGTCAACCTGGAGCCGATCCCAGGCGTGGATCGGCGGGCGGTTTCCTGGATCGGCACGGCGATGGACATCGACGAGCGCCGCCGGGCGGACGACTGGCTGCGCCTGATCGCCGGCGCGAGCCGCGCCCTCGAGGGTGCCGCCGAGTCCCAGCAGACCCTCACAGAGGTTGGCCGGATCGCGGTCGCCGGCGTCGCGGACTGGCTCGCGCTCGATGTGCTGGGCGACGCTGCCTTCCACCTGCTCTGCGTCCGTCTCGTGACATCCGAGGTGGCGGGGGAGCCGCAGCTCCGCGCGATCGTGGTCGACGAGGGGACGGCCGGCGCAGCTGCCCGGGAGGTCGCCCGAACCGGGCGGCCGGTACTCCACGCCGGCAGCGATGAGGAGACGCTGGACTGGCTCGCACCGACGGAGGCCGATGCACGCGTGCTGGAGCAGCTGGCGACGCGATCGGTCATGGTCGTGCCCCTCCTGGCCACGGGTCGAGGGATCGGGGCGCTCACCTTCGGGAGCCTGGATCCGGAGCGGCCATACGGCGAATCGGACGTCGGGTTCGCCGAGGACCTCGCCCGGCGGGTGAGCGATGCGATCGAGCGTGCGAGGCTCTACGCCGAGGTCTCCGACGTGAAGGCGACGCTCGACGCAACGCTCGACAGCGTCGTGATGTTCGATCCGTCCAGCCTGCGCATCACGTACGCCAGCCGGGGCGCCTCCGACCAGCTCGGCTACGCCAGGGAGCAGCTTCTCGGGATGAGCAAGCTCGAGGTGCTGCCTGAGTTCGATGAACCCACCCTCCGCTCGCTGGTTCGCACGCTGATCCGGGAACGCACGCCCCAGCAGCTGGTGACCCTCCACCATCGCCGGGATGGAACGCACCTCCCCGTCGAACTGTCGATCCAGTACGTCGTTCCCCGCGGGGGCGCGGGGAGGGTCCTCGTGGTGGCGCGCGACATCAGCGAGCGCGTGCAGGCGCAGGCTCGCCTGCAGCGACTGGTGCAGGCCGAGAAGGCGCGCGCCGCGGAGTTCCAGGCCGTGGTCCGCGCGATCGGCGAGGCGGTCTTCGTGTGCGCCCGGGACGGCACGATCACGTTCGCGAACGACGCGGCGGAGGCGCTCTTCGGGGAGGCGCACGTTGCCTCGTATGCCGGGATCCTCGATCATCTCGAGGGCGGCGCCGAGCTGGCTGGGAGTCCGCAGCAGGCTGCCCGACACGGCGCGCTGTCGCTGGCGGTTCTGGGCAGCGACCGCTGGCTGGAGCTCAGTGTCTTTCCGGTCGGTGGCGAGGAGGCGGAACCCGACGACGACCACATGGCGGGAGTGGCATGGATCCTGCTCCTGCGGGACATCACCGCGGCCCGGCGGGCCGAGCGCTCGCGGGAGGCCTTGATCGGCGTGCTGTCGCATGAGCTGCGCACGCCGATCACGACGATCTACGGGGCGAGCACGCTCCTCGGGCGTGCCTCGGGCCACCTCAGCGAGCGGCAGCGCGAGGGCCTGATCGCCGACATCCAGGCGGAGGCGGATCGGTTGCACCGGCTGGTGGAGGATCTCCTGGTCCTGGCCCGCCAGGGGGAGCCCCAGGTCGAGACCGTCGGCGAGGAGCCGCTCCTGCTGCAGCGGGTCCTGCCCACGGTGGTGCGGATCGCGCGCCGCCAGTGGCCGGGTGTCCGCCTGGTGCGCCGGGTCCCGCGCAGCCTTCCTACGGTCCGCGGCGACGCCACATACGTCGAACAGATCGTGCGGAACCTGCTCTCGAATGCGATCAAGTACAGTCCTCCCGGGTCGCCGGTGGCGCTCGTTGCGGACGCCGGGGACCGGGAGGTGCGCGTGCGGGTGCTCGACCACGGCCCGGGGATCGAGCCGGAGGAGCGCGAGCGGCTGTTCGAGCCGTTCTTTCGCTCGCCACGGTTGTCGTCGCGCGCGTCGGGGGCCGGGATCGGCCTGTTCGTGTGCCGCCAGCTGGCCGAGGCGATGGGGGGTCGCGTGTGGGCCGCGCGCCGGCCGCAGGGCGGCGCCGAGTTCGGGTTCGCGCTGCAGATCTTCTCAGAGGTGGATGTGTGACCAGCCAGCCAGTCGTGCTCGTCGCCGACGACGAGCCCCGGATCACCAAGCTCGTCGCGCTCATCCTGCACGACGAGGGCTTTCGCGTGGTGACTGCCGCCGGGGGAGAGGAGGCGCTCAGCCTGGCCGAGGAAGTGCGACCGGACGTCGTCATCCTGGACATCCTGATGCCCGACCTCGATGGCATCGAGGTCATGCGCCGGCTTCGCGAGTCACGGCCGGTACCCGTGATCCTCCTCACGGCGCGCGGCGCGCCCGCCGATCGGGCCAAGGGCCTGGATCTGGGCGCGGACGACTACGTGGCCAAGCCCTTCCACCCGGACGAGCTGGCGGCACGCGTGCGCTCCGTGCTGCGGCGCGCGAGCGGCGTCACCCCCGGCATCGGCGTGCTCGCCTTCGGCGACGTCGAGGTGGACCTGGAGCGTCGGCTCGTCCTGCGCAACGGGGAACTCGTGCACTTGAGCCGCACCGAGTGGCTGCTGCTCCAGTACCTCGCCGCCAACGCGGGCAGGGTCGTGCTCCACGCGGAGCTGCTGACCAACGTGTGGGGTCCCGAGTACCGTGACGACCTGCAGTACCTGCGGGTGTGGATCAGCCGGCTGCGCCGTCGACTGGGAGCCGCGCCCGGTGAACCCGGGCCCATCAAGACGTTCCAGGGGATCGGCTACGTGCTGAACCTGGAGGCGTCGCTCGGCCAGGGCACCGGCGGCACGGAGGCCGGCGAACAACCGCCCGTCGCCTGACGTCGGTTCCTGGCGCGCGGTCGCCGGGCTCTCGCCGGCCGCGGCCCGGCCATCTGCAATGCGACTGACATGCGCAGGGCTTCGGCGCCACCGTGCACGCAACCCGCGCCGCGTACATTACAGACACGCAATCACCAAGGGACGCGCTGGGGGCGTCCCGATCCTCCTCCTCGCGGCACCGGCCTGGATCACTCGGCCCCGAGTCCAGTCCGGTGCCGCTTCTTCGTGCCGGCGCCGCCACGCCGGGCTGATCGTGGTCTGCCTGCGATCCCTCGCCGCAGGCGCTCGAGATCGTCGGGCGATCTCATGAATCCGGGCCCGGCTGCCGGGTCGATCGGCCTTCCCTCGTAGGGGTCGCCCGGGTCGCGCGGGTAGAGGTGGACGTGGAGGTGCGGGATCGTGTTGCCGCTAGACGTACGCGCTGGCGCTTCCGGCTTCGGCTGCTGGTGCCGGCGTCGGCGACGCGCCGGAGCCGGGTGTCGCGGTCGGAACGGGTGTGGAGGCGGGGGTCGGCGCAGGTGTCGCTGCGGGCCGCGGCGTGGCAGTCGCGCTCGGCGTCCCCGTCGGGGC
>JBJKRK010000347.1:0-12526 GCA_046704705.1 Candidatus Limnocylindrales bacterium
TCTCGCCGCCCTCATCGTCGCCGTGCTGCTCGCGGGCAGCTGCGCGCCCGACGCCCTCGCGCAAGCGCCGGCGCCCACGCCGACACCGCCCCCGGAGATCCTGCCCCTGCAGGCCGGGCAGATCGGCACCCGGCTGTCCCACCAGGTCTTCGGCTTTCTGCCCTACTGGGAGATCGACGCGAAGACCGACGCGTACCTGCAGTACCGGCTGCTCAGCACGATCGCCTTCTTCGGCGTCCCCATCAAACCGGATGGCACGCTGAACACCAGCTCGCCCGGATACACCGCCTACCTGGGCCCGGCCGCCACGACCATCATCCGGCATGCGCACGCCGTGGGGGTGCGGACGGTCATCACCTTCGAGTCCTTCGGGACGACCCACAACGCCGCCTTCTTCGGCAACGGGGACGCACAGGCGACGTTCATCCGGCAGGCGCTCGCGTTGATGCAGCGCCGGGGCGCCGATGGCGCGAACATCGACGTCGAGGGGCTCTCGGGGACCTACTTCGCGGCCTTCGGGGCGTTCCTCGGCGCCTTCCGCACCGCGGTCCTCGCCTGGAACCCCGCCGCCGTGGTGAGCGCGGACACGAATGCGGCGACGAGCGGTGCCCGCATGGCCGCGGCGGCCGTCGCGAACGGTGTCGACAACGTCTTCTTGATGGGCTACGGGTTCGGCTCCGACGGCAGCACACCGGTGGGGAGCATCGCCCCGCTCGTCAGCGTTGACGGGAGCGCCGACAGCCTGTCCGGCGCCCTCGATCTCTACCGGAGCTACGGCGTTCCACCCGACCGGGTGATCCTCGGACTCCCGTACTACGGCGTCACCTGGCCGACCACCAGCGGGGCCCCACATGCGACGCCACAGGCCGACGCCGCGACGTTCGGCGGGGCCGTGACGTTCCTCCCCTCCAGCCTGCCTGACTCGGCGTCGACGAGCGCGCTGCTGTACGACCCGGTCGAGCAGTCGGCCTGGTTTCGCAGCTACGACCCGGCGCTGAAGACGTGGTTCGAGACGTACTACGACAGCCCGCGGAGTCTCGCCGCCAAGTACCGCTTCGCGATCTCGCAGGGCCTTGCCGGCGTGGGCCTCTGGGCGCTGGGCTATGACAGCGGCCAGGCGGGGTACTGGGAGGCGCTCGCGCTCACCTTCGTGTACCCGCAGATCACGAACCTCACCCTCACGCCCGACCCCACCCACGCACTCCGGGTGCACCTCGAGCTCTCGACGCACGGGAGCCCGCGCGTGCTCGGCATCCGCCTCTCGGGCGACGGCGTGCACTGGGGTGCGCGCTGGGCGCCGGGGACGACGCCGTCCTGGACGCTGCCGGATGGGCCGGATGGGCCGACCGTCGTCTACGTGCTCCCACAGCTCTACGGCGGCAGCCCCGGGGTGGGCATCCCGGTCCCCGTTGTGCTCGACAGGCACGCGCCGGTGTTCGGCAGCCTCCACCTCACGTGGTCGGCGGGCGCCGGGAAGTGGGTGTTCACGTTCGGCGCCACCGACCTGACCGGCGTCGCGCGCTACGAGGTGCGCTATCGCGTGAACGGCGGCGCCTGGCACACCCTGTATCGCGACCCCGGCGGCACCACCATCCGATTCGGGCTGCCGCACACGACGCGCCTGTACGTCCAGGTCCGGGCGCTCGATCGCGCGGGCCTGTGGAGTTCCTGGCGCACGATCAGCGTGGGGTAGCGCGGCCCGGATCCGGGCTGCGGCGCTACAGCCCGGAGAGCTGCCGGATGGCCCGTGCGAGCGCGGACATGTCCTCGTCGCCGTGACCCTGGGCGAGCAGGCCATTCTCCAGCTGCGCGGCCAGCGCCGTGACGGGCAGCGCGGCGCCGTCGCCGCGGGCCATCTCCAGCGCGATCCCCAGATCCTTGCGATGCAGCGCGACCCTGAATCCGAGCGGGTAGTCGTCGCCGATCATCCGGCCGCTCCGATTGGTGAGCACCCACGACTGCGCGGCGCCGCCACTCAACGCTTCCACCACGCGCTCCGGGTCGAGCCCTTCCTTGAGCGCGAGGACGATGCCCTCCGCGACGCCCAGGTAGGCGCCACACAGGATGACCTGGTTGACCGCCTTCGTCGCCTGGCCGGCGCCGATCGGGCCGATGTGCGTGATCGTCCGGCCCATCGCCTCCAGGACCGGCCGAGCGCGCGCCACGTCCTCCGCCTCACCGCCGAGCATGATCGTCAGTGTGCCCTTCACCGCGCCCTCGGATCCTCCGGAGATCGGCGCGTCGATCATGTGGACGCCACGCTCGCGCAGCCGGGCCGCGAAATCGCGCGTCGCCGACGGACTGATCGTCGAGCAGTCGATCAGCAGCGTCCCCGACCGCGCTCCCTCGGCGATCCCGTCGGGTCCGAAGACCACCGCTTCCACGTCGGGCGTATCCGAGACACACGTCACCACGATGTCGCACGACGCCGCGAGCTCGCCGGGGCTGGAGGCCTCGCGGGCGCCGAGGTCCCGGAGCGCGGCCGCCCGACCCGCCGTGCGGTTCCAGACGACCAGCGGAAACCCGGCCCGCGCCAGGTTCGCTGCCATCGCGGCACCCATCGTTCCAAGGCCGACGAAGCCGACCGACTCGCTCTGCACCGGCGAACCTCCCGTGAATGGCGACGCCGCGGCGGGTACCGCGGCGTCGGATCGAAGCGCTGGCGGCGGCGCTTCCGCGCCGTCGACGTGGGTCAGCGGCGGCTGCCGAACACCCGCAGCAGCATCAGGAAGAGGTTGATGAAGTCGAGGTAGAGCGCGAGCGCACCGATGACGGATGCCTGCTCGCGGGACTTGATCCACTGCATCTGGCCGTTCTTGATCCGCTGCACGTCGTATGCCGTGAGGCCGGTGAAGATCAGCACGCCGACGATGCCGATGACGAAACCGAGCGTGCCGCCGCCCACCCAGATGTTCGCGATCGAGGCGACGATGATCCCGATGAGCCCGACGAACAGGAACCCGCCGAGGTGGGTCAGGTCGCGCCCGGTGACCGCGCCATACAGCGCGGCCGCGCCGAAGATGCCCGACGCCCCGAGGAACGCGGTGGTCACCGAGGGCAGCGTGTAGACCAGGAAGATGACCGAGAACGTGGCCCCGGTGAGGGCGGCGTAGACGAACAGGAGCGCCACGGCCACCGTGGCGTTGATGCGGTTGATCGCCGCGCTCAGCAGGAACACGAAGCCGAGTTCCGCGAAGAGCAGCAGCAGGAAGTTGTTGGACACCGCCTGGAGCGCGGTCTGGTTCGCCAGCGTCATCGAGGCGGTGAACGCGCTCACCAGCAGGGCGAGGAACATCCAGACGAACGACATCGTCAGGAAGCCCTCGCGCGGCACGGCGACCGGTCGTGCGGCCGCGGCCCCGGCCGTCCACGAGTAGGGCACGGGACCCGATCCCTCGGTCGGACCCTCGAAGTGGTTCGGGTCGGATGGTGTCTGGTTGAACACGGGAACGAATTCTCCTTCTCGGCTACCGGTCCGGTTCTATCCGGACGCCGGGCCGAACCCTCGAATAAGTGTAGCCCCCGGCCGTCAAGGCGCGGTCAGGATGGCAGTCGCGCGCCTGGCCGAGGGACGTCGCACGCTGACGAGGAACGTCGCATGTCCGGTCAGGATGGCAGTCGCACGCCCGCCGGAATGGCGCTCAGGCGTCCTGTCCGCTCCTGCGTCGTTCGCGGGGACGCAGCCGGGCCGGCGTGGGAGGCGCCGTCTCCGCGGCTTCGGCGGCGCGCGCGAGCACCCAGAGGAGATCGGCGAGCCGGTTCAGGTAGGGCAGCAGCCAGGGGCCCGGCAGCGCGTCGGCACGCTGCAGGCTCACCGTCCGCCGCTCGGCACGGCGCACCACGGTTCGGGCCACCTCGAGCGACGCGGAGAGCAGCGTCTCGCCGGGCACGACGAACTCCCGGGGCATGCTCACGTGATGCTCGACGTCGGCCAGCACCTCCTCCAGCCCCTCCACCATCGCCTCGGACACGCGCGTCGCGCCGTCTTCGAGCCGGTCCCAGGCGTCGCGGTTGGAGGCCAGCTCGGCGCCCGCCACGAACAGCTCGCGCTGCAGGCGCAGCAGCAGATCGGCGGTCCCGGCAAAGGCAGAGGGGAGCACCCCGTAGCGCCGCATCACCTCCAGTTCGGCGCGTGCCAGACCGAGGACGGCGACCGCCTCATCGAGCGTCCCATATGCTTCCGCCCGGGGGTCGTCCTTGGGGATCCGCTCGCCGCCGAACAGCAGTCCGGTCGTGCCGTCGTCGCCGCGCCCGGTGGAGACGGCACTGCCCTTGATGCGCGCCCTTCGCTCGGTCACGGACTGCCCGGTCGAGCTACCAGACCAGCCCCGCGTCCCGGGGGTCCCAGCGCTCGGCAAGGAGCGTCACCTTCACGTCGTGTCCCACGACCTCTTCGGTGACCTCCTTCACCTGGGCGATGAGCGCGCCGCCGTACGGGCAGAAGGGCGTGGTCAGCACCATCTTGACCTCGGTCTGGTTCTCGCCGAGGACGATCTGCTTGATCAGCGCCAGCTCCACGACGTTCATGCCGATCTCCGGGTCGACAACGCGGCGCAGCCCGTCCAGAACGGCCAGCTCGGTGGCCCGGCGCGTGGCGTCGAAGGAGGGGGCTGAGGCAGACGCGGGCGCGGGCTGGTTCGCCGCGTGTTCCTGCCTGTTCGTCATGGTGTCAGTCGCTTGATCAGTCATCTCGAAAAGCCCGTACAGGTGTGTAGGACGTCATGCTAGCACCGAAACCCGACCTGTTAGGTCGGAGATGCCGGGCGCCTCAGGCGGGAGCCGGCGCGGCCGAATGCCGCGTGACGACGACGCCGGTGAGCTCGCGCAGGTGCGCGGGGAGCCCGGCCGCCTCCTCGGGGGTGAACCCGGGACCGCGGAGCGAGCCATCCGGTTCGAAGAACGCCGCATACCGGTTGCGGTGCTCGGCCGCATAGCTGTACGCCTCGGCAATGCCCACACGACGGAGCTCGGGGTGGAACACGAGCATCTCCCGCGGCGTCAGGCCCGACTGGCGCATCTCCAACAGGTTGCGGACGGTCAGACGGGTGTTGTGGCAGAAAGGCTCGCCGTTCATCACGAGGGGGTCGACCTTGACCCACTTGATCGTCACCGCCGCACCTCAGTCGAGGACACCCGCGCCCTTCCAGAGGAAGTGGACGATCTTGTTGCCGTAGTGATCGCCGGCAAGGTGACGGGGACGCTTCAGGCGCTGCAGCCAGGTCTCGAGCATCTGCTCGGCGGCGCCTGACCCCACGGCGTCGAGCACCTCGACGCAGGCATCCGCGAGCCCGAGCCCGAGTGTGGCGAAATCCTGCATCGGGACGTGCCGTCGGCGCATCTGCGGCACGACCGCCTCGACCCACTCCGCGACCCAGCGCGGGTCGCCCGTCTCCAGCGCGCGAGCCAGCTGCTCGATGTGGCGATCGTAGTCGCGCAGGAAGCGCTGCAGGTACGTCTCGTCGTAGCGCTCGCGCAGCGTCGGATCGCGCTTCAGCGCCGCGTCGAGGGCGAGCCGGGCCACGCGCGCACGCTCGGCGCGCAGGCGGGCAGCGGCTTCGGGGTGGCCGGCGCGTGGATTGTCGGGCGGAAGGCCCAGCACGGGGTGACTCATCTGCCCTGCAGTCTAGCGTCTCTCGGCGTCCGGCACCGGGAGGCGCGCATCGGTGGGGATCAGCTCGCGTGGAGCTCGGCCCGGATGCCGGATGGCGTGAGCTGCTCCGTCAGCAGGCGCCCGAATCGAGCCCGCGCGGCCGTCTCGCCTCCGGACGCGTCGCACCAGGCGGCGAGCAGGCGCCTGCCCCCCGCGTAGCTGAAGAGATGGATCCGCGTGAGGCGTCCCTCGATGAACTCGAGACTCTTCGCTGCGCGCTCCGGTGTCTGTAGCCCCTGGGCTTCCAGGAACCGCTGCACCTCCTCGCGTGGCCGGCCCCGCCCGTGGAGCAGCAGCGCCGCATCGCCGCTCGCGCCGGCGATGCGCTCGAGCGCCGCCGTGATCGCGATCTGACGCTCCGCATCCTCGTCGCCGGCGCGCAACCAACCCTCGCGGTAGATGCCGGCGAGGAGTTCCCGTCGCAGCTCGTGACCGAGCGCGAGCGTGGGCCCGAGCTCCGCCAGGCCCTCGCTGATGTACGACTCCGGCGCCGCAAGCAGCATCAGGCTCGCCTCGACGCGGCCGAGTTCGTGCAGCAGGCGCCGTTCCTTGCAGATCTGCTCCAGATGGTGCCCCTGGTAGGTTTCGTGGGCCAGCGTGCCAAGCAGGTGCGAGGCGCGGATGGGCAGGTCCATGTTGATGTCGATCCGCGAATGCAGCCCGCCGTCGTACCAGTTGTAGCCACCCCAGGGCTGGTTCCGGACGAGGCGGACCTCGACGCTCTCCCCTTCCGGCAGCGGGTAGAGGCTGGCGGCCGCTTCGCGCAGGCGGGGCAGGAGCCAGTCGACGGCAGCCTGGAGCCGGTCGACCGGCACGACGAAGCGCTCGTCCCAGGCCGCCAGGCGGGCGCGCACGTCGCCGGTCCCCGGGAGCAGCTCCTCGAGCTCCCGGCGCGCCTTCGCATACGCCGCCGCGGGTTCCGCCGCCGGCTCCACGTCCAGGCAGCGCCGCACCTGCTCCACGTAGTCGAGCGCCGTCCCGGCCAGGAGAAGCGCGTGGGTCTCCAGCGCGCGAACGTGCCGCTCGAGCCACTCGCGGCGCCGCGGGTCGGGCACCTCGGCATCGAGCCGATCACGCAGGGCCCGGGCCTCGTCCGCCAGTCGTGGCGGCGGCGGAAGCTGGCCGATCTCGGCCTGCGCCTTGAGGTCCCGCGGCCCGATGTAGCTGTCGACCAGCCCCGGGAGGTGCTGGTCCAGGTGCAGGGCGAGGAGGACGTAGTCGCGCGCCACCGGGTCGGGCGGCGGAACGCGCTGCGCGCCGCCGACGGCGGGCACCGTGGCGGTCACGCGTCGCGGCCGATCACGCGGGGAGGGCCGTACGTGCGGCGGGCGGCCGGTACATCACGTGCGGTGGGCGCCAGGTACATCACGTGTGGCGGGCAGCCCGGGCATCGACGAACCCGAGCGCACGCCGCCAGGCATCCTCGGCCTCGCTCGCGAACTCCTCGGCCCGCCGGTCGAAGAAGGAGTGCGTGGCGCGGTCGTAGATGTGGAGCTCGTGCTCGACCCCGGCGGCCGTGAGCGCGCTGTCGAACTGTGCGAGCTGTTCGCGCGGAATCGACTGATCCTGCCCACCGTACAGGCCGAGGATCGGGGCGCGCAGCTCGGCGGCAAGCTCCAACGGCCCGGGCTGGTCTCCTCGGCTGGCGAGTTGCCCGTAGAAGGCGATCACCCCGGATGGGTGGACGCCCGAGCGCTCTGCAGCTGCGAGCAGGCTGTTACGGCCGCCGAAGCAGAACCCCACCGTGACCAGTCCTCTCACCGCGCCCCCTTCGGGCGAGCGCAGGTACGCGGCGGCGGCAACCGCGTCGGCGGCAACTCCGGCGTTCGTGGTCTCGCGGTTGTGCGGCATGTAGTCGAAGTCGGCGTCACGCTTCGCGGCACCGGCGGTGCGTCCGTAGTAGTCGAAGGCGATCGCGTCGTGGCCGGCCTCGGCGAACCGCATGGCCAGCTCTTCGTAGAAGTGGAACAGCCCCCGCACGTCCGGATAGATCAGGATCCCGATGCCGTCCGGGTTGGGAGCACGCACGGCGAACGCCGCGACGCGGTTGCCGTCGGCGGCGGTCAGCGTCAGGTCGCGGGTGTCCAGCGCTCCGCCGGCCATCGGCGCGGGACGGCGCAGATCAGCGGGAAGGTCGGGTGGTCGGGCATCGATCTCGTGGCACATGGCCGCAGGATGCCACGAGATCCGCGCACACGCTGGCAGGGAGGGCCGCGCACCCCCTGTGGGCCTCCGTGCAGGGGCGTCCATGCCCGACCCCTGCTCCGGCGAACCTACTCCGCGGCGGCGATGAACGCTTCGCGGGCCGCCCTCGCGCGCGTGGCCCAGCGCCCGGGGCGCCCGGTGCCGATGGGCCGGTCGCCCAATCGCGTGACGGGCAGGATCCCGGCAACGCTGGCGCCCAGGAACGCCTCATCGGCGCCCAGGAGATCGGCCACGGTCAGCCACCCTTCGAACGTCCGCAGGCCGGTCTGCACGGCCCAGGCGAGCGTCCAGTCCCGGGTCGTGCCCGCCAGGATGCCGCACGCCAGCGCCGGCGTGGCCAGCTCCCCGCCGCGCACCAGGAAGAGCGTCGCGGTCGTGGCTTCCGCCAGGTGGCCGTCGATCGTCAGGAGCAGCGCGTCGTCGGCGCCCGCACGCTCGGCCTCCAGGCGGGCGAAGACGTGGTCGGCGCGGCTGGTCGACTTCACGCCGGCCAGCGGACTGCGCGGATCATGTCGCACCGAGCTGATCACCAGCCGCAGGCCGCGATCGAGCAACTCTTCGGAGGCCGGGGGCACCGGCCAGGCCTGCACGACTGTCGTCGGTGCGGTGTCCTCGCCGGGCACCAGCGAGCGGCCGCGTGGGGCGCCCCGACTGACGGTGATGCGGACCGCCGCGTCTCGCCCGGGCGCATCCAGGTCGTCGGCGGCGAGCAGCCCGGCGATGGCCGTCACCAGCGCACCCTC
Organism: Candidatus Limnocylindrales bacterium; assembly: GCA_046704705.1. Taxonomy (GTDB): domain Bacteria; phylum Chloroflexota; class Limnocylindria; order Limnocylindrales; family CSP1-4; genus JBJKRK01. The sequence goes on from JBJKRK010000347.1 coordinate 8,599, forward strand.
GAGGCCCTCGGGCAGACCGATGTGGAGCGTCGCGGCGGATGCCCGGAGCCGGGCGAGGTGCGCCGGAAGCTCGATCAGGCGACCGCCGCGGGCACGAATGGTCTCGAACACCGCGTCCCCGAGCTGGAACCCGCGATCGTAGGCGGACAGGTGCCGCGCGCCGGCCGGCTCCAGCTGTCCATCCACCCAGACGTGCATCCGGGCCTCGTCGCCGGTCGGGGGATCGCCAGATTCGCTCACGGCGTCGTGCGCCGACCACCCGCCGTCGGCGAGGTGACGTCGATCAGGTGGCCGGCAGCAGGCGCGGGGACATCGATCACGCAGGCCGCAGTTGCCCGGCAGGCCGGAAGGAAACGCGCGGCAGGCCTCACGGGATGGCCCCCTCGTCGCGCGCGAAGTCGCGGAGCTGCTGCAGACATTCCGCGGCCAGCCGCTCCATCTGCGCCACCATCCAGGGATCGACCCGGCTGGTGTCCTCGATCGTCACGGTCTCACCATAGTCGCCGGAGCCGACGGCGAAGCCCTCGCTGTTCCGGTAGTCGGTCATCCAGTTCGCCTGCAACTGCAGGGCCGCATCGACCACCACCCGTCGATCGAACGACCAGTCCACGTGCTCGGCGTTGAGTCGTTCCACGACGTCGCGCAGCCGGACGGGGGTGCCGCGCGGGATCCGCGCCAGGAGGTGCACCACACGGAGACGGGCGAACGGGTCGCCCGGCTCGGCGACCACGGGCGGACGCAGGTCCGCGGCGGGCAGCCCCGGCACCTCGCGCAGCTCGAACATGCGGTGGATTCTCGCGCGCGATCGGCGTGCGCGCCAGGCAGGGTGCACGCGAGGAGTGCATGCATCGGCTGGATCGGCCCCCAGCGGCACGACAGCCCGGCGACGAGTGGCTACCATCGACCCGTGCAGGACGCATCCTCCCGCGACCCACGACGCCCGGCGCGCGAGCCAGGCGCGGACGACCAGGCGGTTGACCGGCAGGAGACGGATCGATCGGACGGCCGGCAGAGGGCGGACCGGTCGGGCGATCGGCCTCCCCGTCGCGATCCCCGCCAGCTGTGGATGTCCGAGCGCGCCCCCCTGCCAGAGAGAGGCCCAGGGAACGCGCGACGGCACCCGACGGCCGACACATGGGTCCGCGATCGATTCAGCGAGCTCGTTCGTCGTGACGACGCGTCGATCCCGCTGGCCGAGGCCTGTCTGCTGATTGCCGAGGCGGCGAACCCCGGACTGGTCGACCAGACCGGGGTGATCGCTGAGCTCGACGCGCTGGCCGAGCGAGTACGAGCGCGGCTGCCTGAGGAAGCTGAGGCGACCGACGACGCGATCCCGACACTGTCGCCCGGCGACGTGGAACTCGCGCTCGACGCGCTCCACGACGTCCTGTACGTCGACCTGGGGCTCCGCGCCGCACCGCGCAGTCTGCTCGATCCACGCTCCAGCTATCTGGACGAGGTCCTGGCGGGCAGGACGGGCCTGCCGATCCTGCTCGGCATCGTCGAGCTGGAGATCGCCTGGCGGCTCGGGCTGCCGCTGCACGGCATCGGGCTGCCCGGCCACTTCATCGTCGGCGGCCCCGGCGGGCTGCTCCTGGATCCCTGCGCCGGTGGTCGGCGGCTCACTCCGGACGACTGCCAGGCGCTCATCCGCCAGTCGACGGGACGCCCGGTGCTGCTTCGGCCCTACATGCTCCAGCCGGCCACCCGGCGCGAGATCCTGGCGCGCGTCCTGGGTAACCTCCGCGGCATCTTCCTGGCCAGGCGCGAGTGGTCGGGGGCGCTGTGGACCCTCGAGCTGCTCGTGGTCCTGGAGCCGCGCGACCCCGGGCTGCGGCGGGATCGAGCGCTCCTCTACGGACGCGTGGGGCGCTTCAGCGAAGCGGTGCGGGGCCTGGAACGCTACCTCGAGGAACAGCCGGACGCGACCGACCGCGACGAGGTCGCCGTGGCCAAGGGGATCTTCGCGGGCCGCCGGAACTGATTCCGCCGGTCGAGCCGCCGGAACTCACCGGCAGTCGCGCAGCCGCAACCCCCGCCCGGGCGCACCGCCCCTACAACAGCTCGTGGTTGGCCCAGCCGGTCGGCTCCCCCTCCCTGGGGCGAGGCTCCTCCCCCGGTCCGTACTGGTCGGCGGTCCCGGCAGCCGTCGGAGTGTCGTGTGCCCGTTCACCGGCGGCCCCGCCGCTCGCCTCCGCCGGACCGCCCTCCTCGTCGAGCGGTGCCGCGGGCGCGCCAGCGCTGCCCGGTTCCGGCGCCCCTGCGTCGAGCTCCTTGCGCACCTGCTGGCCCTCGATCGGGCCCACGCCATAGGGGACCCACTTCGAGGGATCCTGCAGGCGGTGCGGACCCGTCACGCCCCGCGCGTGGACCTCGCTGAAGCCGCGCGGCTCGATCCACATGCGCTCACCGGAGAGCAGCCCCGACACGCCGGACTGCCCGGGCTCGGGGCGCTGGTGCTGGCAGTATCGGCAACTGGCGGGATCGTGCGGCGAGTACTGCAGCGGCTCCTCGTAGGTGGTGACGTACCCCTCGTAGTTGCGGAGCACCACCTTGTGGTCGGAGTAGCTCACCAGGTAGTTCGGCGCGACCGGGATCTTGCCGCCACCACCCGGCGCGTCGATCACGTACGTCGGCACGGCGAAGCCCGAGGTGTGGCCGCGCAGGCCCTCCATGATTTCCAGTCCCTTGCCCACCGGCGTCCGGAAGTGCCCCGCGCCCTCCACCAGATCGCACTGGTAGATGTAGTAGGGGCGGACCCGGATCTCGACCAGGCGCTGAACGAGCTCGCGCTGGATGTGGACGCAGTCGTTCACACCGGCGAGCAGCACCGACTGGTTGCCCAGCGGCACGCCTGCCCGGGTGAGCCTGTCACAGGCACGCGCCACCTCGGGGGTGATCTCGTTGGGGTGGTTGAAGTGCAGGTTCACCCACACCGGGTGGTACCGCTGCAGCATCTCACACAGCTCGTCGTCGACGCGCTGCGGCAGGAAGACCGGCACGCGGCTGCCGATCCGGATGATCTCCACATGGGGGATCTCGCGCAGGTTGCGGATCACCTGCTCGAGCAGCTTCGGGGCAAGCGTCAGCCCGTCGCCGCCCGAGATGAGCACATCGCGGATCTGGGGGGTGCGACGAATGTAGTCGAGCTGCGCCTCGTGCTCCCGCCGATTGAAGTTCTGCGTCGGGTCGCCGACGATGCGCGAGCGGGTGCAGTACCGGCAGTAGCTGGCGCACTGGGTGGTCACGAGCATCAGGACGCGGTCCGGGTAGCGATGCACCAGCCCGGGCACCGGCGAGTGGCGATCCTCGGCGAGTGAGTCCTCCATCATGCCGGTGAACGCCCGCAGCTCGCGACCCGTGGGGATCACCTGCCGCCGGATCGGGTCGTCGGGATCGTCCGGGTCGATCAGGCTGATGAAGTACGGCGTGATGTCGACGCGGAACTTGTCGGGCGCCGAGAGGCCCTCGCGCTCATCATCGGTCAGGTTGAGGACCCGTTCGATCTCCTCGAGCGTGTTCACGCGGTGGGAGAGCTGCCAGCGCCAGTCGTCCCATTTCTCGTCGGGCACATCCGCCCAGATCGGGGCGCGGCGGCTGACCGCGGGCTTCCCGTCGGGGCCGAGCGCCCGCGCGGGATCGCGCCGGTTGACGAACGGTGTCTCGTCTGCCATGCCGCTGGATGGAGTTGTGGCGGGAACCCGGGTGTCCATGGGTCTCCTCACCTCGCCCAAAGGCCCGAGACGGCCGGTTGGTTCGGCGCGCCGACGCCTCGTGCGCGATGCGGCACGCACGTGTCGGCGAAGCTGCCGATGCATGAAGAGTATGCAGCCTGCATATAGGAATGCTAGCGCACGGGGCGCCCCGCGTCACGGCCCCGCGCCGCGCGCGACCGCTCGCCAGGGTCGCCGGGACCGGGGTCGCCACC
>JBJKRK010000348.1:0-23519 GCA_046704705.1 Candidatus Limnocylindrales bacterium
GGTCGGCGCCGCCGCGGCCGCCGCGGCCGCCCGGGCGAGCCAGTCCTCGGCCTCCGCGATCTCGCCCATCTCCAGGTGCGCCATCGCGACGCCGCCCGCAGCGAGGAACTCCACCGACCGATCGCCGATGAGCTTGGCCGCGCGGTGCGCCTCCACGCCACGGGAGAGCATCAGGTCCGGCACCACCTTCGCCCGCGCGAACACGTGCACGCCGTACAGCATCTGCAGCTCCTGCCGCGCACGTTCGCTCTCGGTGACCAGCGCGGAGCGTCGCGAGGTGACCCGCCGGATCTCCTCGAGGTGCCGCGCCGAGGACGCCATGTGCGTGACGGGGGCGTAGTTGATGTACGCCATGCCGATGATCGTCGACATGACGCCGGTCCGGTCGTCCAGGCGCTCGTAGATGGCAAGGGCCCGCTCGAACAGCCGCATGGCCTCGATCGCAACCGGGTAGACCGGGAAGCTCTGCATGATCGCTTCGATCGGCTCACCGGCAGTCACCCGCTGCGTGAGCTCCAGGCCGCGGCCCGCCAGGATCTGCTCCGCGAACCAGTGACGCACGCGGCCGACGAGGATCGCGCCAAGCTCACGGAGCGCCGCGGCCAGGCTCCGCTCGTCGTTCAGACGCTCGGCGATGGCCGCCGCCTGCTGATATGCCTCCTCGCCGGCATCCAGGTCCACCTCGGAGGCCACCGGGCCAAACGACTCGCCCAGCGCGCTTCGAAGGATCGCCTGGCCCAACTCCAGGTTCGCGCGCAGCTCCGTCGCCGCATCGCCCTGCTCCGCGGCGCGCTGCCGCACGCGCCGCGCGAGCTCAGCGGCAGCATCTTCGTCGTGGGAGAGGCGCAGCGCGGCCGCCCGGCGGAGCTGCACGTCGAGCTCGAAGCTCGTGTCGCGCAGCGCTTCGGCCAGGGCCGCCAGCTCCGCCAGACCCTCCAGGCGTTCGGCGGGCTGGCGCTGCATCGCGTAGGCATCGTCGCGCACCGTCAGCAGCAGGCGACGATCCTGCGAGGTCGTCACGGTCGGAAGCGCCTGCTCGACCAGCCGGAGGGCCTCCTCGGGCGCGTTGGTGCCGAGGGCAGCTCGGGCGGCGTCGATGGAGAAGCGTGCCGCGCGCTCGGTATCTCCCCCTGCCAGGGCATGCTGGGCGAGCAGCGGCAGTCCGGCCGGCGCGGGATCGCCGCCCTCGAGCAGCAGGTCGACCACCGCGCGGTGCGCCGCCCGGCAGCGCGCCTGCGGAAGCTCCGCGAGCACGAACGATCGAACCTGCTCGTGCGTGAAGGTGTAGTCCGCGGGCGCGCCCTCGGGATGCTGCAGCAGCAGGCCCGCCGCGACCGCCGGCTCCAGCGAATCCGCAAGCGCGCCGGTGGAAGGCTCCTCGGCGTCGAGACGAGCCCGCACCGCGGCCAGGTCGCGCAGACTGAAGCTGCGACCCAGCACCGCCGCGTCCCCCAGGGCCGAGCGAGCCTCGCGCGGCAGGCGCGCGGCCCTCCGCTGGATGAGCGTGCGCACCGCCGAGGGCACCAGGCGTGCCGCGTTGCGCCCCACCGTCCACACGCCATCGATCGGCTGGACCATGCCCGCCTCGCGGTAGGCACGCACGAGTTCCTCGAGGATGAACGGCACGCCCTCGGACTGCGCCTGCATCACCTCCAGCGACGCCGGATCGACCGGCCCGCCCAGCAACTGCTTCACGAGCTCGGCGGTTTCCGGGCGGCTGAGGCGCGCCGGCCGCAGGCGACGCACGAGACCCATGCGCTCCATGTCGGCGACGAAGTTCACCGCCTCGCTGACCGATGCGAACTCATCCGGCCTGATCGTCAGGAAGAGGAAGATCGGGCGGTCCGAATCCGCGCGCACGATGTACCGCAGCATGCGGAGCGTGTCGTCGTCCGCCCACTGCGTGTCATCGATCAGCAGGGCGAGCGGTTTCGCGGCGGCCACCGCCCCGACGGCGACCGCAGCGAGATCGAAGGCCCGCAGCAGCCGTGCGTCCTGCGGGATGGCCTGCAGCCCGGGCTCATCGTGCCCGGAGATCGCGGCAATCGCGCGCTGCACCGGCCCTTCCGCCGGCGTGTCTGCGATCGCCTCCCGCAGCGCTGAGGCGGCGAAGATGCTCTGCGCCAGCAGGAACGGCCCCCGGATCTCCTCGTCGGCCGTGACCGCCACCGACGAGAAGCCGGCCGCGGTAGCCAGGTCCGCGGCGGCCAGGAGCAGGCGCGTCTTGCCGATCCCCGGCTCGCCCTCGAGGGTGACCGCGGAGAGCCGGCTCCTGGCCTCGGCGAGCTGTTGCTGGACTACCGCCAGCTCGAACGCCCGGCCGACGATCGAGCCGGTGACCCGCCGCAGCTGCACCGCGAGCGAGCACTGCGGCTGCACGCGGGGGTCCAGGGCGCCGCCGAGGGCCTGCGGCGGGCGCGGGAGATCAGACGACGGCGCTCGCCTGGGTTCGCTGGGCATCCACGAACTCTGGGCCGCTGGGGGCATGCGACAGACTAGCACGCGTCTGCCAGCAGGGGCGACCCCTGCCACTGGGCCCACTCGTGGCAGCCGAGCCGGCCCGGGTCTGCCGCGGTGGCGCGCGGCAGCCTCGTCCGGTGTCGTGGTCGGCGGCAGGTCTCCAGGTTGCCGGGCAGCGGCGGGTCAGCCGCGACGGGCGACGGTTTCGGTCCCCATCCGACGCACTCCGTGGGCGACGGCGCCCCTCACGGCAGGGTCGGGGTGCTCCGAGGCACGGGGGACTGTCGTCGCCACCCAGGAGGCGATCTCCGTCCGGCGTGCCGCACCGAGCTTGGCGAGCACGTGCTCGACGTGGGCGCTCACCGTGCGCGGCGACACGGAGAGCTCACCGGCGATCTCGGCGTTGGTCAGGCCGGCGGCGATCAGCCGCGCGACCTCGTACTCGCGGACAGTCAGCGGCCGCCAGGGTTCTTCGTCAACGGCGTGCCCCCGGATCGCCCTCGCCAGCTCGTCGGCGTGCGCCACGAGCGGAGCGCTCCCGAGAGCCGTCGCCCGTTCCCGCACGGCCGCGACGATGGCCGCGGCATCGGCGTGGCGGTTCGTCCGAATCAGGCAGTGCGCGAGGTCGAGGCTGGCCCACAGGGACTCCCAGGTCCGGGCGCGCTCCTCCCAGCCACGGACCGCCCGCTCGAGCGCCTCGCGTGCGGCCGACAACGACCCACCGGCCAGCCGCACGAGCCCGTCGGCGTGGTGCAGCGCAGGACCGGCGATGGGCTCCCAGCCGTCCAGGTACACGCGGGCCCGAGCAACCCAGCGCTCCGCCTGGTCCGGACGACGGGCCGCGATGAGGCTCCGCGCGCCCGTCACGACGAACGGGACGAACAGCGCCCGCTCGCCCGCCTCGCTGGCGATCGACCATGCCTCGTCGCAGCGTGCGATCGCCGACACCGCCTCGCCGGCCAGGAGGTCGGTTTCGGCCAGACCCCAGAGCGGCGTGAGGATCAGGTGCGCCTCGCCGATGCGCCGCCCGTACGCGAGGGACTCGTCGAGCCAGCGCCGGGCCTCATCCGTCCGGCCGCGGCCGAAGGCGACCAGCCCGATGACGTCGAGGGCCCCGATCATGCCCCGCCGGCATCCCCGCTCGACCAGCTCCTGCCGGGCACGCTCGTCGGCCGCCTCCCAGCGGCCGGCGCCCCAGTCGAGAAGGGCCCTGGTCGTCGCCATCATCTGGCGGCAGTGGGACTGCTCGATGGCGTCCGCATACTGCAGCCCTTCGCGCATCGCCAGCTCGGCCGCGCGGGCGTCCATGATCCTGGCCGCCATGATCGCCAGGTTGCGATAGCCCGTGACACCGGTCGACTCGTACCCGGCATCCCGCGCCTCGCGGGCCGCCCGCATGCCGTCGCGCAGACCGCTCTCGTAGCGGCCCTCGACGATGTCGATCCTGGCCAGGAGGAGGTCGATCTCCAGCATGGCCTCGCGGTCCTCCAGCGACTCCGCCAGCTCGCGCGCGGCAAGCGCATCCGCGCGTCCCGCGGCGAGGTCGGAAGCGAAGAGCCAGTCGCCGGCGCGCAGGATCAGCAGCCAGGCGCGGAGGTTCTCGCGGTCCGGGGTGGCCGGCAGCGCCGCGATTTCCGCCAGCGCGCGGTCCACGTAGGACCGCATCTGCGCGTTCGGCGCCCCGTTCCGGGCAGCGTCAGTGGACATCCCGACGAGCATGGCCGCCGCCTTGAGGCGCATTCCCGCCTCGAGATAGAGCTCACGCGCCCGGGTGGCGGCCGTCGCGCAGTCCTCGTTGCGCTCGATCGCGTTGGCCGCGTCTGAGAACGCGTCGTAGAGCTCGGCCTGCTCGGCCACCGGGAGATCAGGGGGCATGTTGGCGATCGCCCGCTGGTACAGCTCGTACGCCTCCTGCCGTGCCGAGATGCGGCTCGCCTCGCGGGCCGCGGTCAGGGCCGCCTGGAACGCCTGGGGCCGGAGCCCCGCGCGCTCGAAATGGCGCGAGACGTGGACGATGCTCGAAGCCTCCAGGTTCAGCACGAACTCCGCAGCCTGCGCGTGAAACCGGCGCAGTTCGGAGGGCGGTACGGATCCGTACACCGCGTCTCGCAACAGCTGGTGGCGGAAGTCGTAGTACCCCTGGTCGACGTAGTTGAAGGGGTAGATGATCGCCGCCCGCACGAGCTCGTCCAGGGTCGGTTCCAGGTCGCGCAGGGGGCGGTCGAGGATCCCGGCCAGGACCTGCGGGGTGAAGCAGCGGCCGATCACGGCACCGGCCCGGGCGACCGTCCGTGCATCATCCGACAGCCGCGCCATCCGCGCCAACACCGCATCGCCGATCGTGTCGGGAACGTCCGCCTCCCGGATGCGCCGGCCGTCGGTCCGGTCGTCGTCGTCCAGCGCGGCGACCAGCTCCTCGATATGGAGCGGGATGCCGTTCGTCCTGTCGTACACGGCTTCGACGACGTCCCGGGGAGCAGGCAGCTCACCGCCGAGGATCAGCGTGGTGGCGACGCCGGTCTCCTCCCGGGTGAGCGGCCGCAGCCGAGCCTCCTCGGCGTGACGCTGGCTGAGGAGCCTCGCGCGCCACTCGCGGTGGATGGTGTCGGTGGGGAACTCGTCGGCCCGGTAGCCACCGATGAGCAGGAGCGGCCGGCCGGCCGCGTGGCGCGCGAGTTCGCCGATGACCTCCAGGCTCATCTCGTCGGCCCAGTGGAGGTCGTCGAACACGAGCATGGTCGGCCGGTCGATGGCCTCGAGGATCCGATCGGCCGTCGAGCGCACGATCAGCCGGCGCGCACCGAGCGCGTCGCCGCCGTGACGGCCGTCGATCGCCAGCAAGTCCTCGGACAGGCTGCCGAAGGAGCCGTTGCCGCGCATCCCGGTGGCCATCTCGCGGATCGAGGCGAGCGGCACCTGCTGGTCCTGCGGGGCGACCGCCCCACCGTCGACCCGTATCCCGGTCGCCTCGGCCTTGCGGATCACCGCGCGGATCAGGCGCGTCTTGCCCAGTCCCGCCTGGCCCGAAAGGAACACCGCGTGCCCCTGACCCTGGACGGCATCGGCCATCACGTGGTCAAGCAACTCCAGCAGGTCGTCACGTCCGACGAGGATGGGACACAGGACCGGACCGGGACGCGTCATGGCGGAAGTCTATGCCCCGCTGTCGAGGGGTCATCGGTCAAACGACCGATCTGCAGGCGAGAGGCGGTGGACCACGGATCGGTCGCCGGGCAGATGACGGATGTCGGCGGCTCGGCGAGGCTGACGGGCATCGGTTCGATCCACCAAGCAGGGAGGCACAGATGGCCCGGTTCATGGACGTTCATTCCGGTTTCTTTCAGGTGACGCGAGAGCAACTCGCGGAAGCGCACGCTCGCGATCTCGAGATCGAGGCGGACGAGGGCGTGCACTTCGAGCGCGCCTGGCTCGACCCCATCTCCGGCAAAGTCTTCTGTCTCGCCAGCGGCCCGACCAGGGAGGCGGTCATGCGCATCCATGAGCGGGCCGGCCATCCCACGCTCGAGGTCTACGAGCTCCAGGTCGAGGTGTGAGGAGCGGCGCGATCCGTGGCATCCGCCTGCCGCCCGTCATCGACATCCATCGCGATCAGCCAACAGGGAGGAGCAACGCCGTGAGAAACCCATCCGTGAGCAACCCACTCGCGAGAAGCCCACTTCAGCACCTGCGTCGCCTGATTCCCGTCGTCCTTGGCACCGCCCTGGCAGCGAGCGTCATCGCGGCGCCGGTCGCCGCGAGCGAATCCGGGCTCGCCGCGCTGCGCGACGCGACCGCCCCGTTCCACAGCGTCGCCGCGGCCAGGGCCGCCGGCTACTCGGTGCAGGTCTACGATCTCGCCGGCATCACGTGCATCGCCGATCCGAACGGCAGCGGGACCATGGGGATCCACTTCCTGAACCCGGCGCTGCTCGGCACGGTCGACCCCACGAAGCCGCAGCTCGTGATCTACGTGCCCCGCAACGACGGCAGCCTCCAGCTGGTCGCCGTCGAGTTCCTCGCGATCGCCGCGGACTGGGACGCGACGCACGCGTCGCCACCCGCGCTCTTCGGCCAGCAGTTCCGACTCACGACTGCCCCCAACCGGTACGGCCTGCCGGACTTCTACGAGCTCCACGTGTGGGCCTGGCAGCCGAATCCGCTGGGCATGTTCAATGAGTGGAATCCACGCGTGAGCTGCTGATCGTACTTGCCACAGCGGCATCCGGGCCCGGCGTCACCCAGGGGCGCCGGGCTCTTCTCGTGGGCGCCGCGCGTTCGACCCGCTTCGTCGGCGCGCAGGCACCAGGGAGGGGCTTGTCGCCACCGCCCCAGAGACTGCGCGCGTCCTCCATGCAATCTCCATATTCCCTGCGCAGACGCGCGGGAGGATCCGGGGCGGATAGCGAACCAGGCGTCCCGAGGCCGATCGGGAGGGCCGGAGAGGGCAGCTCACCGGCTCGACCTGACGGAGGTGAGGAAGATGCGAAAGCGACGCTTCTTCGGGGCCCTGCCCCTGCTGTTCGTCGCCGGTTTCACGGCCTCCGTGGCGGGTGCATCGCTCGACGGTACGCGCGATCGTACGCAGGATCGGCTGGCGTCCTGCACGACCGAGTGCGGCGGTCCGGATCAGGCGCGGGACCGTGACCAACTGCGCGACGGTTCGTGCAAGGACGCTGTGCCCACCGCATCGTTGACGTCCACGCAGGTCGAGCCGCCCACGCCGACGCGCGCCCCGAACGAGGACCGGACGCAGCTGCAGGAGCGCACCCAGTCGCGGGCACACGTCCAGGCCGAGGAGCAGGTCCAGGCGCAGGAGCGCACGCAGTCGCGGGCACAAGTCCAGGCCGAGGAGCAGGTCCGGCCGCAGGTTTGGACCCAGGAGCAGGCCGGGGCGCGGGTGCTGAACCAGGAGCAGGTCCGGGCCCGTGATGAGACCCAGGCGCAGGTCCAGAGCCAGGCTCAGGCCCAGGTCGGTACGCAGACTCAGGCCCGGAACGAGGCACAAGCCACCCAGTCGCAGGCTGAGGGGCAGCTCCGGGCGCAGGAGCAGCAGCAACTTCAGAACCAGCAAGGGCAATGGGCCGGACAGCCGACTGACCCCGCGTCACCCTCGGGCGCAGGGGACGCCTCTGGAATGGGCCCGAGTGGGCCCGGTGGGCACTAGCCTCCCCCCACGGGGCTCGCCCGCCCCGTCCCGCCGGCCGTGCCATCGATCGATCTGGTCGGTGGCACGGCCCGGTTCTTTCGGGCAGGTTGGATCTGCACCCGGTTGCTCCGCACCACCTAGGCTCACAACGCCGCCGAAGCCCATGCGGCGGTGTTGACGCGCATGTCAAGGGGGACGGCCGATCGTGAGCCTCCGCCTTCGCCTCGTGCTCATGTTCGCCCTGGTGGCCGGCACCACCGCACTGGCACTCGTGCTCGCCACGCCCGCGGTCATCCGTTACGAGTTCGAGCAGATCGAGGGTCCGCTCCCAACGGCGAGGCCGCCCTCGCCAGGACCATCCTCCGTCGCCACGACCGTCCCGAGCTTCACCGCATCGCCCGCCTCGAGCTCACCGGCCACGGTGGACGGACCGCCGTTTGGCCCCAACGCAACGCCCTCTGGTCCATCACGGTCGACCGACGGTCCTGCGGCCGGTGGCTCCGCGCGACCGACACCGGGGGCCTCACCCGCGCCATGGGCTTCGCCCACGCCGCTTCCGCCGGCCCGACCGACTCCGACGAACCCATCGGCGGCGCCCACGAAGGGCCCCGGCGGCGGCACACCGCGTCCCAGTCCGATCCCCACTCCAACGCCGCCGCCCTCGCCACGCAGCTCCCACGCGCCTTCACCCGGCCCCTCGCATTCGCCGACGCCCGCGCCATCGGGACCCGGCTCGGGTGCGGGATCCGGATCGAGTGCCGGGCCGCAACCGACAGCCGGCGCCGGGGTGGCGTCCGCGTGGACCGGCACCGTTGGCATGCACGCGGGCGGAACACCTCCGGCCGGCTCGACCGGGGCGACCGCGGCAGGTGCGATCGCGGTGGTGGCAGACGGCATCCTCCTGCCGGAGCGGGCACTCCCGGTTGTCGCGCACGCTGACAACAAGGACGAGCTGTATGGCGCGCCGCCGGCACCACCGGCGGCTGATCCGCCCCAGGCCGCGAGTCCGTCCCCCACGCTCCCTCCGGACATCCGGCTGCGCTGGGTCGAGTTCGAGCGGGCCACGAGCACGACGCTCGTCCTCATCGCTGTCCTGGCGGTGCTCGCGGCCTCGGTGCTGGGCTTCCTGCTCGCCGATCGCGTGCTCCGACCACTGCGCCGCCTGGGCGAGGCGGCCGCCGCGGTTGCGGGCGGCGACCTGTCCCGCCGCTCGGGGTTGGGGACACGGCACGACGAGGTGGGAGAGCTGGGCCGCTCCTTCGACACGATGGCGTCCGCGCTGCAGGCGTCGGACGAGCAGCGGCGGCGCTTCCTGCAGGACGTGGTGCATGAGCTGCGCACGCCGCTGACGGTGATCGACGCGACTTCCTCGGCGATGCTCGACGGGGTCTACCCGCTGGCGGTCGACCATGTGGCCACGATCCGTGAGCAGGCGCACCTGCTGGCGCACATCGTCGATGACCTGCGCACGCTCAACCTGGCCGAGGTGGGAAAGCTGCCTCTGGCGCTGGAGACGGTCGACACGGCGGCCATCCTATCGGCAACATCCACGGCGTTCGCGGCGCGGGCAGTCGCAGGCGGGCAACGCATGGCGGTGCAGGTGGATGGGGCCTGCGCCGTGCGCGGGGATCCGGACAGGCTGCGCCAGATTCTCGCCGGGCTCGTCGACAACGCGCTCAACCACACGCCTGCAGGCGGCGAGGTCCGGTTGCGCGCTCGGGGCGTCGGGGGAAGCTGCCGGTTCGAGATCGAGGACACGGGCGCAGGCGTGGCAGCGAGCGATCTGCCACGCATCTTCGACCGCTTCTACGAGGCCGATCCGGCACGTGATCGTGCGCACGGCCACACGGGCCTGGGCCTCGCCATCGTCAAGGCGCTCGTCCAGGCGCACGGTGGCCGTGTGGGGGTGGAGAACGTGCCGGGTGCGGGTGCCCGCTTCTGGTTCGAGCTGCCTCACGCGACAGCGTCCGCGGATACCACGACGGCCGTCGCCGGTCGGGACGGTGGGTAGACGGCCGGGCCGACTTGCCGCAAGGGAGGGCCCGCGGACGAGCGGCGTTCGTCGTCCGGCCGTAGACACGCACGAGCGCGCCGGTCGGCAGCCACGCTCGCGGCGCATCTGGCGACGCGGCCATGCCGAAAGCGCGGGGCCCCTGCCCTCGTTCATGTAAATGATCCTTGACATCCCCCCGGATGTAAAGCTACCTTTCCATCGATGCGCAACAAAGTGCGGGAGCTGCGGCTGGCACGGGGCCTGCGCCAGGAGGACCTGGCCCAGGCGCTCAGGGTGTCGCGCCAGACGATCAATGCGATCGAGACGGGACGCTACCTGCCCTCGCTGCCGCTGGCCTTCGCGCTGGCACGCTTCTTCGGGATACCGGTGGAGGGGCTCTTCCATGCAGACGACGATGGGCGCTAGGTGGGTCGTGCCGGTCGTGGCGCTCGTCCTGGGCGCCATCATCTGCGCCGCCTTCGTGCTGGGTGGGCAGCCGATCGTCGGCCTCGGCGCGTTCGCCGTGCTGGCTGTGTACGGCATCCTGCTCGCGCTCTTCGGCGGGCGGAGCGAGACCATGGGCGTGCTGCGTGGCACACCAACGGACGAGCGACTCGCCTCCTTCAACGTGGCCGCGACCGCGGTCGCCGGAGTGATCGCCATCCTCGTCGCACTGGGCGGCTTCCTCTGGCAGGTCGCGCGTGGCGAGAGCGGGAACGACTTCGCCCTGGTCGGCGCCGCGGCCGGGATCGGGTATCTCGGCGCACTGCTCTGGTTCCGCTGGCGGCGGTAGGCTCTGCGAGCGTGTGCATCCGGCGGGCGCACGTGTGCGCCCCCGCGCAGGCATCGCCGGCCCGCCGATGCCTGCCCGGCAGCTCACATCTAGAAGACGATTCCGTCTCCGTCGGACTCGGCACGGAGCAGGTTCCAGAGCGCGCGCTGGCTGACCTCGTACACGCCGGCCGCCGACCCAGTGCTGTTGCAGCCCGGGCCGCAGGTGTCGACGTAGGTGTACGTTCCCGCGTCGTCGTCGTACCCGACGATCGCGATCGAATGGTTCACCGAGCGTCCCGGCCGCCAGTTGGGCAGGTGGTACCGGCCTGCCGCGGTGGCCACATTGGCGATCAACGGCATCCCAGGCGCAGCTCCCACGTCCTGGTGGACGTAAGCGAGCAGGGCCGCCTGGGTGAGCTCAGAGGAGAACGTCACCCACACGTACGGTCCCGCCTTGACATCCCCCGAGACCTTCCAGTTCAAGGCCTCGGCGATGCGGTTGACGGGCGTCCCGTTGTACGGATACGCCCTGGACCAGTCGATGATCCCGGGCCACTCCCACCCGATGTTGGGATCGACGACCTCCGCAAGGAACATGATCGCCCCGCGGCTCGTGCTCACGCTGTTGCTGGCCGCCCAGGTCGTGGTGACCCGAATCGCGAGGTCCGGGTTCGGCTCGGTGTACTCGGCCTGCTCGATCGTCTCCACGAAGGCGCGCTCTGCGTACCAGAGGGCCACGGCCGTCGCGCCAGGGCCGCAGAAGTTCCAGTAGTTGTCGTCGGTGTATGCCCTGCCGGCATCATCGGTCCCGGTTCCCGGGGGCTCCCACGCGCCGCCCGTCCAGGTCATGGTGTCGAGGAGTCGGCTGGAGGGATAATCGACGTCCGGCGCGACCGGCAGAATCTCCACCCGGCCATCCGGCCCGATGCGCGCGCGGCCCTCCTGCTTGGCCTGCACGAGCGCGCCGTCCTGGCGACTCCCTGGCTCGGGCGGAAGCACGCCGCCCCGGCTGGCTCCCTCGGGTGCCGCAGCGCCCGCCGGCGTTGTGGCAGCGGTGATGAGCATGAGGACGCCCACGAGCGCCACTGCGTGTCGCATGGTTGCTGCCTCTGCTGGTCGGCTGTGCTCCGCGAACGGGCTTGTGCGGGTCCCGGCCGAATCCTCGTGCCGATGTTCCGGGCGCCGGACGCGAGGACACAAGTGCCAGCCGGCTCAACCGGGCAGCAGAGTCCCGTCGTGGGTCGGCGGGCAAGACAGCGACGACGGCAGCACGGGGGTTCGTCACCAGGAGGGTCCCCCGGGGAGAGCACGGCGCCGGTCGCATCTGCACCCGCCCTTGGGTCGGCCGGAGGATCCTTCAGACGACCGCGCGCCAGGTGAGGCCGTGCCGAGCGCGCGGCACCGGCCATGCGCGGCGGGCGGGAGGGTGCACCTCGACGCACGCCTATCGACCGCTGCCGCCCGGACCCACACCCTCCGCCCGGTAGACCTCGTTGCGGAAATCCTCGAGGATCAATCGTCCTCGGGCAAGAGCTTCCTCGGCGGCGGAGCGGCCGGCCGCCCCGAAGAAGTCACGCGCGGTCGTGCGGGCGAACCACTGGCGCAGCTTCTGCCAGTCCACCTCGCTCTCCTCGAGCTCGGCGAAGCGGAAGCGTTTCTTCCGCGTCTCCCGCCGGATCTCGTCCTCATAGCGTTCGACGCTCTCGATCACCTCCTCGTACTCGGCGTCGCGGGCGGCGTTGAAGCGGGACACGAGGTCCTCCTCCCAGGCTGCCGAGGGCGAGGTTGTCTCGAGGAGCGACGCCTCACCTCCCGTCTGCCGGATCCGCAGACCGAGCTGATCGAGCCCCTCGCGAAGATCGGGCCGGTCGGGCAGGACGGCGACCGCCTGCTGGAGGTAGATGGCGCCGAGCTGGCGGAGGCGCCGCCACACGTACGTGCGCCGGCCGGAGGACTCGGCCTTGATGCGGTAGACGAGCAGAAGCCAGCGGTGCCGCCCGGGTGGCGCATCATCGCGCGCCCCAGGCTCCAACCCGTCCTCGGCCGGGGGTTCCGGTGCCGCGCGGTCAGCCATGTACATCCCTCCGCTGCATGCCCCACGCCCCGACGGCCAGGCCGCCAAACGCCAGCGCGGCGCAGGCGACCATCCCGGGCATGTCCCATGTGCCGAGCATCGGCTGGCCGAGGTGCGACGACAGCGAGAGGTCGCCCACCCAGCCGGGCAGCCCGAGCATCGGCGCGAGCAGATCGAGGAGGAACGTCCCGATGGCCAGCGCCGCCACCGTCGGCGCCGCGAGCCGGGGACCGATCAGCCCGCCGATGGCGATTCCCACTCCGGCGAGGGCGGCCCCATACAGCAGGAGCACGGTCGTCCCGGCGGCCGCACCCAGCGGGTCGTCCCCGGCCGACGCGACCCCGACCGTGAGCGAGCCAGCCAGGAAGGCCACCACGCCCCCGACCGCCGCGAACAGCGCGAGCGCGCTGCCGATTGCCCACCGCACTCTCGTCAGCGGCGTCGCCAGCAGCAGCTCCATGCGACCGGCAGCCTCGTCGGACGACCGGGTCGCGACAAACGTTGCCGCGGCAAGGCCGACCAGGATCAGCCCGAGGTCGATGAACGCGTACTGCAGGAATCCCGAGACGCTCGTCACGTCGACGCCGGGCACGAGGCGCCGGACGGCCGCGGCAAGCGCCGAAGACTTGGCGAGCTCCTCGCTGAACACGCGGGCAGAGGCCGCCATCACGATGCCGTAGAGGGCCAGGCCGATCCCCCAGGCGAGCGTGCCGGGGAGCAGCTCGCCGAACGAGCGGCGGACCGGTCCTCCAAGCCCGAGCGTCGCGCGCGGCAGGCCCGGCATGCGCAGGCCGCCCGTGACCGACACGTCGCGGCGGGCGAAGACCTCCATCCCGACGACCAGCAGGCTGGCCGCCGCGAGCCCGACCAAACCGACCCCGGCCCAGTCGTGCCGGCCGGCCAGCGGCAGATGGTCGTACGTCCAGCCGAACCAGGTCAGGTTGGCCAGCGTCTCGAAGGCGGGCACGACGCTCCGATAGCTCGTGACGAGATATCCCCCGAGCATCAGGGCACCCGCGATGCCCGCTGCCGCGCCGCGTCCGAGAAGCGGCGCGATCGCCCATGCGACCGCTCCGGCGAGGAGCGCCTTCAGCCCGACCGCCAGGGCGAACGCGACGGCAGCGTCGGGGGCGATTGCGTCGCCGGGGAATGTCGCGGCGACAGCCCCCGTCAGCCAGGTCGCGACGGCGACCGCGATCATCGCCACGCTCAGCGCGACAAGGTGACCGCCGAGCTTCTCCATCGCCACCGACCGACGCGACCCGGGAGCGGCGAGCGTGAAGTCCAGGCTTCCTCGCCGGGCCTCGCCTGCCAACGTCCCGGAGAGCGCGAGGATCGACCACAGTCCGGCGAGGAGCGCGATGTACGCACCGTAGTGCCAGGCGATGAAGCCTCCCAGCGTGTCGACGGCAACCGGGTTGCCATATAGCCCGCGCAGCACGGGCGGCAGGCTCGAGGTGAGTGCCGCGAGTTCCGCACGGGTCTCGGGCGTGCCGTACGTCGTTGACATGGCGATCCCGCCGGCGACCACAAGGGTGACGAGCGTTCCGCCCACGAGCAGCACCGCCAGGCGTGCGTCGCGGACGGTCTTGCCGAAGACGCTGCCGAGGCCGTACAGGCGCCGGGATAGCGGGAGGCGGGGTGCGCGCTGCGCGGTCGGCAACGCCGACGCGCGCCGGATCTCAATGGCCATGGTTGGGTACCTCGACGGCCTCTGCGCCTGCGGGCGTGCGGGCGTACTGCGCAAGGAAGGTCTCCTCGAGGCTCGGCTCGCGGCTGACGAAGTCGACCAGGTCGTAGTGCGCCGCGGCGCGGACGATCGGCGTGATGGGCCCCGCCACCCGCAGCCTGAGCGTGTGATCCTCGGCGACGACGTCGCTCACGCCGGGCAGCGCGGCGAAGGCTGCAACGGGGGCGCCGTCGGCGAAGCGCAGCTCGACCTGATGGTGCGCGAGGTCGCGCAGCGCATCGACGCGGCCCACCGTGACCAGGCGTCCCTCGCGGATGATCGCCACCCGGTCGCACGTCTTCTCGACCTCAGAGAGGATGTGGGAGGAGAGGAGCGCCGTGCGCCCCTCGGCCACCGTCTCGCGGAGGAGCTCGAAGAAGGTCTGCTGGACGAGCGGGTCGAGGCCGGCTGTCGGTTCGTCGAGGAGGAGCAGTTCGGGCCGATGCTGCAGCGCGACGATCAGCCCCACCTTCTGCTTGTTGCCCTTGGAGTACTCCTTGAAGCGTCGCCCGGGGTCCAGGTCGAAGCGCTCGATGAGCTCCGCGCGGTAGCGCGGGTCCACGCCACCCCGCAGGTTCCCGAAGTACTCGAGCGTCTGGCCGCCGGTGAGCCGGTCGTACAGGGCGAACTCGCCGGGCAGGTAGCCCAGGCGGCGATGGATCGCTGCCGGGTCGGTCGATGTCTCCACGCCGAACACCCGGGCACGGCCGGAGGTGGGTCGGATGAGATCCAGGAGGACGCGGATCGTCGTCGTCTTTCCGGCGCCGTTCGGACCCAGAAAGCCGACCACCTCGCCCTCGTGCACCGCCAGGTCGAGGTCCAGGATCCCGCGGTGGCGGCCGTAGTACTTCGTCAGCCGCTCGATCTCGATGATCGGGGTCATGGCAGGCCTCCCGTCGAGGCTGCGACCCACCGGACCGGCCACCTCGCAGGCGGCGCGTGCAGGGAAGCGCGCCGCCCTGGCCGGGTCTCTGCGGGTCCGCGCAAGTACAGCCCGGCGGGGAAGGCACGGGACAGTGCCAAAGCGCACGATGCGTGTGACAAGAGTCACATGCGGCAGATGTCACAGAACCTCGCGAGGCGGACGACGCTGTGGTCGGCTGCGACGAGCTCGTGACGGAGGAACCCGGTCAGCACGATCGCGAAGCGGCGGCTGCCGACGCGACCAATCGGCGGGCCTGGACCCGGGATCCGACCCCAGCACGAGCGCCAGCGCGTGCTGGTCCCGGTCCAGGTTGGCTTCCCGAAGGCCCCCAATCGGCCGACCAGCCTGGGCCCTGCGGATTCACAGCAACTTGTCAGTTTTCCTTCAGCGTTGTGTCAGTTGGCGGTGCGATCGTGGAGGGTGCCCAAGAAAAGGATGTGAGTTCATGGAACCGACCCAACCGATCGACAAGGATGCAGCGGCGTTCGAGCCCGTCCCGCCGAGCCTCCAGTTCGACGCCGCCCCCGACACAGGCGCCAGCACCCCGACCGCGGATGCCCGGGCCGCCGGGGGCACCATGGCCGACGACCCAGCCGAGCAGCCTGCAGATGACCTCGACGCCCGGGCCCCGGAGGGACTCTCTCGGGGCCGGAGGGGCAGGACCACGGCCCTCGGGGCGATCGTCCTCACCGCGATCCTGAGCGCCACGCTCGCCTCCGCCGGGACTGCAGCCGTCCTCGGGGCGGCCAGGACGGGCACGGCGACGGCTTCCCCGGCTGCCAGTACCGGATCGAGCGCCGCCGGCAGCACGAGCGGCTCCACCGGCACCAGTGACCCGATCGTGACCGCCTCGGTCCGGGCCGACGCCAGCGTCGTCACCATCAGCTGGTCGAGCGCGCAGACCGTGCAGGGCTACTTCGGTCCGCAGCAGGTACAGGGGACCGAAACCGGCTCGGGGATCATCTTCAACAGCAACGGTTGGATCCTCACGAACCGCCACGTGGTGAGCGGCGCGACCTCGGTCACGGTCCAGCTCGCCGACGGGCGCCAGTACACCGGCAAGGTGTACGGGACCGCGAGCAACACCGACCTGGCGATCGTGAAGGTCAACGCAACCGGCCTGCCCGCGGCGGCGATCGGCGACTCCGGCTCACTCCAGATCGGCGAGACGGTCATCGCCATCGGGAGCCCCCTCGCCCAGTTCACGAACACCGTCACCACCGGCGTCGTCTCGGCGCTGAACCGCGCGATCGCTGTGCAGAACGAGCACCTGAGCGGCCTGATCCAGACCGACGCGCCGGTCAACCCGGGCAACAGCGGTGGCCCGCTGCTCAACGTCGCCGGCCAGGTCATCGGGGTGAACACCGCGATGGCCGGCTCGGCCCAGGGGATCGCGTTCGCCATCCCCATCAACGTGGCCAAGCCGTTCATGGCCGAGGCACTGGCCGGGAAACCGCTCTCCTGAGCTGCCCGGCCGCGGGCGAGATCCCGGCCGCTCCCTCCCCTCCCACTGCCCGGGCGCTTCGGCTCCCGGGCAGTTTCGTGACCTCGGGGAGCGACGCGCGGTCTCCACGCAATCTCCAATGCTCCCCGCGCACGCGCGCAACGATCCCGCGCAGCTGACGGCCTCCGGGTCTCGCGGCCGACCGGGAATGCCTCACGCCGCGTGGATCGCGTCGAGCGTGATGCGCCGGGCACGGATGCGCACGATGACGCGCGTCTCCTGTGCCTGGCGCTCGCGCGGGTAGACGTGGCCGTAGAAGCAGGGGTGGCTTGTGTACGCGCGGGTGAGCGCATCGAGGTGCTCGAGGGCGCCGTCGGTGACGAGCTCGGCATCGCCCCGGATCTGCAGGAAGCGGCTGGTGTCGTCGGGGTCGACGAGGAGCAGGCTGAGCTTCGGGTTGGCGAGGAGATTGCGGCCCTTCCGGCGCTCGAACGTGGTGTTCACGCAGGCGCACGCCCCGTCGAAGTCGACCCACACCAGGCTCGACTCGGGCTGCCCGTCGGGGCCGAGCGTGGTCAGCACGCCGCAGATCGGCCGGGCGAGGAGGTCGGCGTGCGAAGCGGGAATGGCGAGCGTCTCGGAGGAGGCGGGGCTGGTCGTCATGGCACCGCCCTCATTGCGCGCCCTCACACGACACACGTTCCCGCGCGTCGAGGGCGACCACCCGGGTCGGGCGGATGCGACAGAGGACCGGCACCTCCGTTTCGGCGAAGTGGGCCGGAATGCACTCGCCGAAGTAGCGGATCGGCCGCCCCGCGTACTTCGAGGCGAGGCCGTCGAGGTGGTCGAGGGCCCCGTCCTCGGTCATCTCGACCACGGTGCCCCGCACCTCAAGGTAGCGCAGCGGCTCTCGCGGGTCGTAGCAGAGCAGGGTGACCCGCGGATTGCGACGCATGTTCCGCTCCTTCTGGAAGCCCCGCATCGTGCTCACCCGCACGCACGTACCGTCGAAGTCACACCACACGACCGAGGTCTGCGGGTAGCCATCCGGCATCAGCGTCGTGAGGGCCGCCACCGGCGGGCACTCGACCAGGTCGCGGTGCGAGGCCGGGATCTCGTCGGGAGCGCCCGGCACACCAACATCTGCCGAGGCCATGGTTCCTCCTCTTGTCTCGAGCCTGCCGGCTGCCCGGGTGAGGGGTCCGGGGACACCGCCCCGGCGCGTGTCGTGCTGCGTCATGCGGGCGTGCCATCCCCACCGCCAGCCCGGGTGGCGTGCTCGGCACCAAAGCGCCAGATCGCCTCACTCGCATCGATGTCCCGGCTCGTTCGACCCAGGAGGAGGGTGAGGAGCAGCCCGAGGTGGCCACCGGGCCAGGTATGTCCGCCACCGGGGATGGTCCAGAGGGTCACCTCGCCCGCCGATCCTGCGCCGTACGTGGTGCGCACGTATCCGGTGTCGCCGCTCGACACATCCGGCGCGTCGGCGAGCTCGTTCGCGGCCGCCCAGGCGGCAGCCGCGTCGGGCACGCTCTCCTGCCACTCGGGACGTCCACCGCCACCATAGGGGTTGACCCGATCGGCGGTGCCGTGGAGCGCGAAGATGGGCACCGGTCGCAGCAGCGTCGACGGCGATGGGGCCCGCAACCCGGCGACCGCGCCCACGGCCGCCACGACGTCGCTCCGCACCGAGGCGAGGTGGCAGGCCATGCGCCCGCCGCCCGACATACCCGCGAGCACGACGCGCCGCGCGGCCGTCGGGTATTCGCGGAGCAGCGTCTCGATGAGCGCGATGAGGAACGGGGCGTCTCCTGCGTGGTCCCAGCGCCGACCGAGGCCCTGACGCACGCCGCCCGCCGGGTACGCGATGAGCGCCCCGTGCCGTGTGAGCGCGTCCATGCCGCTCAGGCGGCGCTGCCCCTGGGGCGTCGAGCCGCTGCCGTGCAGGCTCAGCACGATGGCAATCGGAGGAGTTGGCGGTTCGACCACCAGGTAGCGCCGGTTCCGGCCGTGCAGTTCCATGCGGCGTTCGCCAGCCACAGTCGAGGCATCTCCCGGCAGCGGCATCACGCCCTCACGGCAGGTGGAAGGTCGGGCTGGGGGCCGCCCCCCGCGCGACGCAGGACGTATCGAGGCTCGTCGCCGTGCCGGCGTCCACGAACTTGGCGATCAGCTGCGGTCCGCAGCCGAGATGCCCCGCCACATGTTCCTGGGCAGGGATCACGACGACCGCCGCATTCGGTTCCTGCGAGGGCACGTTGGCCAGGTTGGACGGCGGGTCCTGCGGGTCGCCGTCGCCGGCGATCCAGAGGATCGGGATGTCCGTGCGCACGGGTGATGCGTCGTCGGCCGGCACGACGCCATTCGGAATGTGGCGACACAGCGTCGCCTCTCCGTTGGCCCATGCCTGCACGAAGGGAACGGCGTAGCTGTCGGCGCCGAGACGGGCGACCTCCGCCGGGTCGAACCGTGCCCAGGCCTCCGAACAGAGGATCTCGTCTTTCATCAGGAGCGTGGAGCCGGCGCTGGGGTTGGCGTCGGACGGCGGCACGAGCTGGTTGGTCTGGTCCCACTGGCCCTCGGACGCGAGGTGGATCGCCAGGGGCAGCTGTGCCGCGGCGGCTTCGGTCAGGAGGGCGTTGTGGATCCCGGGCCCGATCATGGCGAGATCGGCGACGCCCTGTTCTCCAGTATTGGGGTCGGTGACCGTGACGCCCTGTGCGAACGCCGCCACGAGCGTCGACCACTCCTGCCGCACGTTCGGGAAGGCAGCGTGGCAGGCCTCATCCTCTTCGCAGCGCTGCAGCAGCAGATCGAGTGCGTGCCCGCTCGCCGCCGCCATCAGCTCGAGCACCGGCACGTCGAGCGGCGTCGTGCCGTCGAGCACGGCGACCCGCACGTGATCGGAGTGCTGGCGCAGGTAGTACTGCGCAAGCTCCCCGCCGTAGGAAGTGCCGTACAGGTCGATCGTGTCGTACCCCAGCGCTTCCCGGACGGCGTCGAGGTCGTCCGCGGCGACCGTGCTCGTGTACATCCGTGGATCGGCGTCGAGAGCGGCCAACCCACCAGTCGCCCACGCCGCCACCTGCGCGTCGGCTTCGGCTGCCGACAGCCCGGTCGTGTCGGGGGCCGGCGGCATGGTCAGGGGATTCGAGCCACCCGTGCCCCGCTGGTCCACGAGCACGATGTCGTGCCCCGCATGGACGTCGGCGTACAAACCCGGCAGCCAGGCGAAGAACGATGTGCTGGCGTCGCCCGGGCCGCCCGCGAGGGCGAAGAAGGCATCCGGCGCCGGATCCGTCTCCGCCGGCACGACGGCGACGCGCAGCCCGACCTGTCGGCCCGATGGCTTCGAGCGATCCTCGGGCACCCGCAGCGTGCCGCAGTACCCCGCCACCGACGCCTTCACCGGAATCTCGCCGCTGATCGTGCACGCGGTCATCAGCGTCCCCCCGAGCGTCGGAACGCGCCCCGATGGTGGCGCGGATCCCCCGGATGCGGACGTACAGCCGGCCAGCAGACACACAGAACCGAAGAGCGCGACACACCGCGCGGCCTGTCCCATCGTCCTCCCTCCTCGACGACCGGCGGGCAAGGCGATGCGTTCGGGCGACGCGGTAGGACGCCCGTCTGCTCCCCGGCACGAAGTCCGGCCAGAGGCTGCGCGCCCTGGGCGGCAAACGGCAAGAGACGAATGTCCTTTCTCGCGTTCCATCCGAAGCCCGCCCTGCGCCGCCCCCCTGGCGACCGAGCGGAGGAACGCCGGCATCTGATCGAGTCACCGGGCTGCCAGGTACACCCCGCCCCGCGGGTTGCTACCCTCGCGATGGCGATGGAGCTCGCCCGCGCCGGCAGGCAGCGGCACGATCGACCGCCAATGGCTGCCGGACGAGTCGAGGGGATCCGTGGGAGGTGCAGCATGAGCGATGCGTCAAAGCAGCAGAACGACGTCGACCAGGATCTCGCACCCGCGACGCGCACGGTCTGGAGCGGTGAGGGGCAGGCATCGGTCGCCGGCGCCACGCAGGTACCGGTGGTGTACAGCGTGGCGTACGGCCACCCGGACGTCGACGAATGGTTGGATGTCGCGCTCGGCCGCCGCCTCGGGCACATCTACAGCCGCAACACGAATCCCACGGTGCACGCCTTCGAGGAGAAGGTCCGCATCCTCGAAGGAGGCCAGGCGGCCACGAGCTTCGCCAGCGGCATGGCAGCCATCAGCAACACGCTCTTCGCCCTGTTGCGTCCGGGCGACCGCGTCGTGTCCGTGCGGGACACGTACGGCGGCACGAACCGGCTCTTCCTCGAGTTCCTGCCGCGGATCGGCGTCGAGGTCGAGCTGTGCGACACCGACGACCACGAGCGCATCGAAGAGCGGATCCGGCACGGTTGCCGGCTCGCGTACCTGGAGTCACCGACCAACCCGACCCTCAAGGTGCTCGACATCGAACGGCTCGTCCACGCCGCGCACGCGGCCGGCGCGATCGCCGTCGTGGACAACACCTTCGCGACGCCGATCAATCAGCGTCCGCTCGCACTGGGCGCGGACCTCGTGGTCCACAGCGCATCGAAGTTCCTGGGCGGACACGCCGACGTGCTCGGTGGCGCTCTCGTGGGCGATGCTGCCCTGGTTGGCGAGGTGTACCACTACCGCGAGATCACCGGCGCGGCGCTCGACCCCATGGCGGCCTACCTGCTCATCCGCGGGATGAAGACGCTCGCGCTGCGGATCCGCCAGCAGAACGAGAGCGCACTGCGCATCGCACGCTGGCTCGAGGCAACCCCTGGCGTGGCGAGCGTCAACTACCCGGGCCTGGAGCGCCACCCACAGCACGCCATCGCCGTGCGGCAGATGCGCGGGTTCGGTGGCGTGCTGAGCTTCAGCCTCGAAGGCGGTTTCGATGCGGTGCGGCGTGTCCTGCCTCGGC
Organism: Candidatus Limnocylindrales bacterium; assembly: GCA_046704705.1. Classification (GTDB taxonomy): domain Bacteria; phylum Chloroflexota; class Limnocylindria; order Limnocylindrales; family CSP1-4; genus JBJKRK01. The sequence continues at coordinate 21,474 of JBJKRK010000348.1, forward strand.
TCAGGCTGGCGCACCGGGCGGCCAACCTCGGTGCGGTCGAGACGATCGCCGGCCCCCCGGCCACCACCAGCCACGTCGAGTGCACGGCGGAGGAGCGCGCGGCCATGGGCATCCCCGAAGGGCTCATCCGGTACTCCGTGGGCATCGAGGACGCCGACGACCTGATCGCGGACCTCGCGGCGGCGATCGCCGGCGGCTGAGCGCGGGCCGCGCGGCGCGTGCGACGGCCCTGCTCCCGCGGGGAGACCCCTTCAGGCACCCCCCGATGGGCCGACCACCGACGGGGCATCCGGCGGCAGGAGCCGATACCCGGCTCCCCGCACCGTCTGCAGCAGAGGCCGACAGCCCGGCGCGTTGAGCTTGCGACGGAGGTACCCGACGTACACATCGACGATGTTGCTGCCGGGGTCGAAGTCGTACTCCCACACGCGGTCGAGGATCTGCGCCCGCGAGAGCACCTGGCTGGGGTGGCGCATCAGGAGCTCCAGCAGCGCCCACTCGCGCGGCGCCAGGTCGATGCGCCGACCATCCCGCCAGGCCACCTTGGCGAGGAGATCCAGGCGCAGATCGCCGACGACGAGTTCGCTGGAGCCGGCCTGGTCCCGCGACCGCAGCGCAGCCCGCATGCGGGCCAGCAGCTCCTCGAAGTGGAACGGCTTCGTGATGTAGTCGGACGCACCGGAATCGAGACCGCGCACCTTGGAATCGAGGTCGTCGCGGGCTGTCAGGATGATGACCGGCAGCGCCGGGTAGCGCTCCCGGAAGACGCGCAGAACCGTGCGACCGTCGGTCCCGGGAAGCCCCAGGTCGAGCAGCGTGAGGTCGATCTCGCTTGCCTCCGCCGCCGTGATGGCCAGCGCCTCGTCCCCATCACGAGCGACGATGGTGGCGTATCCCTCCGCCTTCAGGCCCTTCGCCAGGAAGGAGACGATGCGTTCGTCGTCCTCCACCACGAGGATCCTCATTGCTGGCCCAGCGCCTGCGAACCGATGTGCGTGCCACTACCCTGCGCACGCTCGGGATGTCGCGCCACGCCGTCGAGCGTCTCGATCCGGCCCGCCGGGAGCACGATCCGCACGGTCGTCCCCGTGCCGGGGGAGCTCTCCATCGTCGCCGAGCCACCGTGCGCCTCCGCGACCGCGCGCACGATGGACAGGCCGAGCCCCGCGCCGCGAGTTCCGGCCTCGGCCGAGCGGGCGAAGCGTTCGAACAGGCGCAGCTGCTCTTCGACGGCGATTCCCCTGCCCTCGTCGGCCACGCTGAACACGAGCCGGGTGTCACAACGTGCTCCGAGCGTGATCGCATCCCCGGGACCGGTCGCCTTCACGGCATTGTCGACGAGGTTGAGGAGCGCGCCGCGCAGCGTGGTGCGGTCGACGCGCACGACGGCATCGGGAACTGGCTCGAGACCCCAGCGCCGCGGCGCAATCGCCCGGGCCGCCTCATAGAGGTCGACCATGAACGAGCGCAGGTCGACCTGCTCCTCGTCGAGCGCGCCGGGTTCGAGCGAGCGGCCCAGAAGCAGCAGCTGGTCGACGAGCACGGCCGTGTGGGTCAGCTCGTCCAGCACGAGCGCGATCGTCTCGTCCGTCTCGGCCGCGTCGCGGTATCCGCCCCGCCTGAGCACCTCGAGGTGGCCCCGGATGACCGTCAGCGGCGTCCGCAGCTGATGCGACGCCTCGGAGAGGAGTTGCTGCTGGGCATGAAACGCCGCCTCGATGCGGTCCAGCATCTCGTCGAAGGTGCGCGCGAGCCGCCCCACTTCGTCGTCCGCGCCCTCGTAGCTCAGCCGGAGGCCGAGTTCGTCCTGGGAGATCGTGCGCGCCGCAGCAGTCACCTGGTCCACCGTGCGCAGGACGCGACGCAGCAGGAGGTACGTGCCGAGCAGCGTGAGGAGCAGTGCAACGCCCGCCTCAAGGCCGGTGACCAGCAGCGCCTCGCGCTGCTGCGCCTGCAGCCCGGCCAGGCTGGCCGTCGCGATCAGCACCCCCACCCGCTGCCCGTCGGCCTGGATCGGGCTCACGAGCGCACGGTACTCCTGCCCCG
>JBJKRK010000349.1:0-8178 GCA_046704705.1 Candidatus Limnocylindrales bacterium
GTCTTGGCCTGGCTGGCGGTGGGCCTGGCGCCGCCGGCCCGCCGGTCGCTGCCGGCACGAGGGCCGCTCCCGGTTCAGGCGCCACCGGTGGTCCGGATGCGGCCGGGGGCGCGCCGGCGCGACCACAAGCGGCGCATTCCCCATGCTGCGACGGACGGGTCGAGCCGCTGCCATCCGAAGTCGCCGTCAGCTTCCACGAGCGCACCCTGGCCCAGGTGCTGCTGGTACGCCACTCGCTCGATCTGACCGATCGGGTCGACCGCTTCCTGGCGGCGGCGATCACCGGGATTCTCCACGGCAAGACCCCAACGTATCTCTCCACGGTGATGCCGAACACCTTCAGCCTGGCGCCGGGGTACGTGCGCGACTTCGTCTCGCGAACGCGGTACGAGGCCGCCGAACGCGACCTCTTCGAGTTGCTCGACCTCAAGCTCCGGCGCCTCTTCCGCCAGCCGCCTCCCCCGGCACGCGGCCTGGCCCTGCTCGGTGACGCTCGCGATTCGGGAGCGCGCCTGCGGGCCGCCCTGCGCGGACGCTCGCTGCCGGAACGCGCCCGCCTGGTGGTCACGAGCCCCCCGTACCTGCGCGTGGTGAAGTACGGCGCGTACAACTGGCTCCGCCTCTGGTTCCTGGGGATCGAGGCGGGGACAGTCGATGCGTCGCTCGATGACGCGCACCACCTGCCCGCGTACGTGACCTTCATGCGCGACGTCCTGGGGGATCTGCGGCAGACTCTCACGGACGACGCGGTGGTCGCGCTGGTGATCGGGGACGTCGAGCTCGACCGGGGACGGCGCATCAGCGGCGGCGTGGGTCTGGCGGAGACCGTGTGGGAGCAGGCCGCCGAGCCCGAAGGCTACCGGCTCGCCGGGGTCTCGCTGGACCGCATTGCGGCGCACCGCAAGATGACCAAGATCTGGGGCGACGAGGCGGGGCGCGCCACCAGGGTCGATCGGCTGCTGGTGCTCGCGCCGACCGAGCAGGGTCGCCGGCGCGCGCTGAGCGGCGCGCGGCTCCCGATCGACTGGACCTGGCCCCCGCGAGGACCGCGTCTTCTCTAGCTCCGCCGGTATACTCGGCCCGATGCGCCTGATGTACCACCCCGACGACCTCGCGGCGATGGACCCCCTGGTCCTCATGAAGAACCTGGATCACGTGCGGATGACGAGCCGGCGGCTCAGCTACATCCTGCAGGAGCAGGTGCACCTGTACACGCCCGAGGCGAACAAGCTCCGCGACGAGATCGACCGATACGTGGAGGCGGAACGCCAGATCGAGGCGGAGCTGGGCAGGAGGATGATCCGCGCCTGACGGTGCGGGCGAGTTCGATCCCCGCCTGACGGCGCGGGAGATCTCGATCCCCGCCTGACGGCGCGGCCGGTCACGCCGGATCCTGCGCGCTCCGCGATCGCCCGCGGCACGCAGGTCGTGCCAGATCCTGTGTGTCGCGACCGCGTGTCCCGCCGTGGCCGGCGGCGACCGAGACACGACGGCGACCGAGACACGACGGCGCCCCGCCAGCTGGGGCTGGCGGGGCGCGAGATGAGTGCGGGACGCGGTGGGTGTCAGCGCGCGGCGAGCGCCTCGCTCAAGCGGGCCACCGCGGGTGCAGGGGCGGCGCTCGCACCCTGACCGCGCTGTTCCGCCTCGGCGCGCGAGACGGCACCTACCAGCGACGCGAGGCGGGGGAGATCGGCCAGCGAGAAGCCGATCCCGTGCTCGGCAAGCTCATCGAAACCCCAGCCGTTGTAGAGGCCGCGCGCGGCGACGGCGCACATCTCGTCGTAGAGCTCGGGCCAGGGAACGCGCCGGCGCCCGTAGCAGTAGCGCACGAACTCCAGCGCCTCCGGCGATGGATCCGTGGTGCGCGAGGCATGCCGGTTCGACGACATATCCATCGATAGACTCGCCCTCCTGTCCCTGCTCGTGTCGTTCTCATCGTGGCGCCGCGCCCCCTGGGGCCGCCCCTGGCTACCGCGGTGGGCCTGGGCGCAACGCCGGCTCGGTGCCGAATGCTAGGCCTCGGCCCCGGCGGTCGTGAAGGGGTTCTGTCCACGACGTTGTCCACCAAGTTGTCCACAGACTGGGAACGTGCAATCCACAATGGGGCGCGGCCGCCCTCCAGGACGGCGCCGCTGGGATCAACCTCTCGGCCGTACCCCCAGCCCCGGCACATCGGGAAGCCGCCAGCGGCAATCCGCGTCCAGATCGAGCCCCTCGAACGGATCGTCGGCCAGCAGGAGGCAGCCGTCCAGGTCGACCCAGTCGGCCAGGGATGCCACGGCCGCGGAGGCGGCGATCCCCACGCTCGTCTCCTCCATGCAGCCGAGGAACCGCCTGAACCCCAGGTCGCGCGCGCGCTCCAGCATCCGCTTCGCCGCCCCCACGCCGCCGCACTTGGCAAGCTTCACGTTGACGCCGGCGACGACGCCGGCAAGCGACTCGAGGTCCTCGATCGTCACCGCGCTCTCGTCGGCGACGATGGGGAGCTCCGAGCGTTGCTGCAGCCAGGCGAGCTGGTCCAGCCGGTGCGCCGGAAACGGTTGCTCGATGAGCTCGACCCCCAGGCGCACGAGCTCGGGGACGAGGTGCGCACCCTGCTCGGGCTGCCAGCCCGTGTTGGCGTCGACGCGGATCGGGCCGGCAAACACGGCGCGGACGGCCTCGAGCGTCGCCAGGTCGGCCGGGCCGCCGACCTTGATCTTGAGCGCAGGGAAGCGTGAGGCGCGCTCGGCGCGCTGTGCGACCACGGTCGGCTCGTCGATGCCGATGGTGAAGTCCGTTGGCGGGATCTGCGGGGACAGCCCGAGCAACTCGTGGACCGGAACCCCCAGCCGGCGCGCGGCCAGATCGTGTAGCGCGATGTCGACACCGCACTTTGCCGCCCCATGGTGGCGGATCGCGGCATCCATGGCGGCCGAGGCCCCGACCAGCGCGTTCCTCGTCTCCTCGAGCTCTCCCCCCAGCCGCGGCTCGAACGGAGCGACCGCCTCGCGCAGGAGCGGCAGCACCGCCTCGATCGTGGCCGGGTTCTCGCCGTAGTACGTATCCGGAAACCCTTCTCCGAGGCCGGCGCGCCCCGCCGCACGATCCTCCGCCGTGGATGCCTCCATGATCACCGTGGTGGCCATGCGGGCGTCCATGTGCCGCGCGATCCGGAACGGATCGCGGAACGGGATGTCGTGGCGGCGCATGGTCAGGCGCAGTTCGCTCATCTGGTCACTCCGGCGGTCGCATCGACGACCCATGGAAGCGCATCCACCCGTTCGCGGAGCGCATCCCAGAGTCGCTGCGCCCCGAAACGGAACGGGTCGTCGCAGGGAAGCCCCGTCTCAGCCGCCGTCTCCTCGATCGCGCGCCGGGCGGCGTCCTCGTCGAGGAGCGACGTGTTGAGGGCCACGGCAACGACCCGGCTCGGCGCGACGAGCCCTGCCACCTCCTCGTGCAGGCGGATGAAGTCGGGCAGCGGATGGAGCGGGAACGAGCGTTCCGGCAGGTGCACGAAGTCGTGCTCCTGCAAGCCTGGCTTGTGCACCAGCACCATCGCGTGCGGCGTGAAGCCGTGAATCAGCCCGAGCGTCACCGAGCTGTAGGCCGGATGGTCGAGCGATCCCTGGCCCTCGACGATGACCCAGTCGCCCATCGCCTCGGCCTGCTCGCTCATCCATTCACAGGTTCCCTGCACGAAGTCGCTCACCACGCGGTCGATGGCAACGCCCCAGCCTTCGATCATCATCCCGGTCTGGCCGGTCGGCACGAAAACGGCGGCGCGCCCCTCCTCGCGCGCCGCGTCGCACAGCTCGAGCGCCACGCTCATCTTGCCGATCGCACAGTCGGTCCCGACCGTCAGGATGACGCGCGAGCCGGGCCGGTGCACCCTGCCGAGCGAGGTTTCCATGCGTTCCGGAGGTCGCCGGAAGTCGACGACCTCGACCCCGCGGCGCTGCGCCGCGGCGGCGAACTCCGGGTCGTCGCCGATGAAGGTGTGCAGCCCGGACAGGATGTCGAGTCCCGCCTCGATCGCCTCGAGGATGATGGAGCGCCAGGACGGGGGCAGCTTGCCGCCCGTCGGGGCGATCCCGATGAGGAGCGCCGTCGGCTCCCGGGGAAGCACCTCCGCCAGCGTGGCGACGACGGGCACGTCGTAGCGGGGACCAAGGAGCTCGCGTGCGTTGCCGCCCGCCCTGGTCGAGTCGATCACCGCGAGGACCGGGTCGCTGCCGTACCGGATCACTCCCAGCGCGGTCTTCGCCGCGTGGAAGCGGAACTCGCCCTCGGCGAGGACGACGAGCCGACGATGCCTGCTGGACATGCCACCTCCGGAATGGCTGCGGACGGCGGGTGGGACGCTGCGTGTCGGCATCGGAGTGTAGAGAAACGGTCACGGATCTGCCGCGGGGCTGGCGCGCCGACCCAGGCCCAGGCCGATCCCGGCCGAGGCGCGCCGACCCAGGCCCAGGCCGACCCCGGCCGAGGCGCGCCGACATGCGGCGGCGTCCGGGAGGAGGCACCGACGATCGAGCCCACTGGCCATCGACCGCTCCGGCCGACAGACCGGCCCATCCGGCCGGCGTCCGCTCCGGCCGTCAGAACGCCCGATATTGGTGCCTTGCGTCGCACTTTATACTCCGGCCATCAGCGTCCGGCACTCGCCGTGCCGGGCGCACGCGGCAGCCGGCATCGCGGTGGTGCCGCGAACTGGAGGGGGCGCCGACCGGCGGACCGGCGATCGTTGGTGGAGGAGCCATCGAGACGGTGGTCGAGCGTTGCGGCATCGGGAGCCCGCGCCTGCCGTGCGCCGTTTCCGCAGAGCATCGCGTGGCGTGGTGGGGGATGACCAGGTCCAGCCCGGACGTCGATCGCGTGCGGCAGCCGCGCGGTCGCGCGTTGACCGGGCCCCGTCAGGAGGAGCGCGTCCCATGAGTGAGCTAGCAAGTTCCGCGAGCCCCGCGATCCCGGTCGAGCATCCAGCCGAACGCGCCACGGAACTGCGCCAGGGCGCGGTGGGCCTCTGGGAGGCCGTCTTCCAGTCCTTCTCCTTCGTGGGTCCGGCCGGCGACGTGGCCATCCTGCTGGTGGGCACAGCCGCCTTTGCCATGGGCGCCACGCCGCTCGCAGTGCTCATCGCCTGGGTGATCTACCTGCTCTGGATGGTGGTGCCTGCGGAGTTCTCCTCGGAGATCGTCAACGCCGGCAGTTACTACGCGTACTCCGCCCGGGGCCTGAAGGGGTGGGGCGGCGTCATGGCCCTCTGGTTCTGGATGGGCGAGAACCTGACCGGACCTGCCTTCGCCGTGCTCGGGCTCGGCTCGTTCATCTACCTGATCAGCTCGACGCTGTCGAGCGTCGGCTGGAGCTGGGCGCCCATCTCGCTGGCCATCCTGCTGTTCGGCACGGTGCTGTCCTACCTGGGCATCCGGCCCTCGCTCGCCTACACGATGTGGGCAGGCTTCCTCGAGGTGCTCTTCCTGATCGTCACCGCCGTGATCATCGTGGCCCAGGTCGGCGCGAAGAACACGCTCGATCCCTTCACCCTGAAGCCGCTCAACGGCGACTTCAACCCGCTGTTCCTGGGCGTCATCTTCTCGGTCCTCGACTTCACCGGCCTCGGCACGGCGACGACCATCTCCGAAGAGACCAAGAACTCGCGACGGCTGATCCGGCGGGCGATCCTCATCGCCTGGGTGCTCGCCGGGATCGCCCTGATCCTCCCCTCCTACGCGCTGACGGTCGGCTGGGGTCTCGCCGACATGTCGAAATACGCCAGCTCGCCCGATCCGGGACTCATCGTCTACCAGCGCTATCTCGGCAGCATCGGCTGGCTGCTGCTGGTGCTCTTCACGATCAACAGCTACCTGATGTACATGGTCGCGAAGGTGAACGCGGTCACCCGCATCTGGTTCAGCGCCGGGCGCGACGGGATCCTGTTCGGGAAGCTGGCACGCGTGCACCCGCGATTCCGCACACCGAACGCGCTCGTGGTGTTCTTCTTCGCAGTCGTCGCGGTCATCAACCTGGTCGCCGGCGCGATCTATGGGCCCACGACGGGTGCATTCTGGCTGCTCACCGTGGCCGGCATCTGCATCATCGCCGTCCACATCGTGGCCAACACCTCGCTGACGGTGTACATGTGGCGGGCCAGGAAGTTCCGCCTCATGCTCCACGGCGTCATTCCGACGATCGCCACGATCATCGGCCTGGTGGTGCTGTGGAACAGCGTGTATCCCGTCCCGGCGGCGCCGTTCGGGTACGCGGTTGTCGTCGCGCTCGCCTGGCTCGTCGTCGGGTTCGTCGTAGCCTACCTGTACGTGCAGCGGCGTCCCCACCTGCTGGAGGACGCGGGACTGACGCGGGGATAGACGGGAGAGCTCGCCGCCGCGAGGCGGCATCGCGCAGCGCGGCAGGGCCAGTTGTCGATCGGCCCTGCCGGGGAAAGGTGGTGCACGCGGTGGGAACGATCAGCCTCGCGACGGAGATCCCCGGCCCGCGCTCGCGGGAGCTGTGGCGCAGGCGCCAGGCCCTCATCCCGAGAGGCGTTTCGTCGGCCAGCCCGATCTTCGCGGCGGCTGCGTCGGGCGCCGCGCTGACCGACGTCGACGGCAACGTCTACGTCGACTTCACAGGCGGGATCGGCGTCCTGAACGTGGGTCATGCGCCGCGCGAGGTCGTCGACGCCGTGAGTGAGCAGGCCGAGCGGCTGCTGCACACGTGCTTCATGGTCGCGCCCTACGAGGGCTATCTCGCCGTCGTCGAGGAGATCGCGGCGCTCGTGCCCGGATCGTTCCCCAAGAAGGGCCTGCTGGTGAACAGCGGCGCCGAGGCAGTCGAGAACGCCGTCAAGATCGCGCGACACGCCACGGGCCGCCAGGCGGTCGTCGTCTTCAGCAACAGCTTCCACGGCCGAACGCTGCTCACGATGTCGATGACCGCCAAGGAGGCCACCTACAAGCACGGCTTCGGCCCGTTCGCGCCCGAGGTCTACCGGGTCCCCTTCCCGTACCCCTACCACGGGATCTCGGCGGAGTTCGCGCTCGAGGAGTTCCGCCGCGTCCTCCACGACGAGGTCGGCGAGCGGAACGTCGCGGCCGTGGTGATGGAGCTCGTCCAGGGCGAAGGCGGGTTCCTGCCTGCGCCACGGGACTTCGTCACGGCGGTCCTGGCACTCTGCCGCCAGCACGGCATCCTGTTCGTGGACGACGAGATCCAGACGGGCTTCTGCCGCACCGGCCAGATGTTCGCCGTCGAGCACTACGGGGTCGAGCCTGACCTGCTCTGCTTCGCCAAGTCCATCGCCGCCGGTCTCCCCCTTGCGGGGGTCGTGGGACGGGCCGACATCATGGACAGCCCCCAACCGGGCGGCCTGGGGAGCACCTTCGGCGGCAACCCGGTCGCCTGCGCCGCGGCCCTCGCCGCGCTCGAGGTGATGCAACGCGACCATCTGGCGGCGCGGGCTGCGCACGTCGGCGCCATCCTGATGGATCGCCTGCGCGTGTGGCGCGACGAGTTCGATCTGGTCGGCGATGTCCGGGGGCTCGGGGCGATGGTCGCCGCGGAGTTCACCCGCGACGGATCGGATCGGGAGCCCGCGGTGGAGGAAACCGACGTCATCGTGCGCGACGCGTGCGAGCACGGCCTCCTGGTGCTCAAGGCCGGCACGCACAACAACGTCATCCGTTTCCTCGCACCGCTCGTGATCACGGACGAGCAGCTGGCGGAGGGGCTGGACGTGCTGGAAGGCGCCGTCCGGCGGACCGCCGCGGCCTCCGGCGGCGTGCCCGCCCGTCCGGCCGGCCCGTCACGCTGACCCGCGACCGCACTCCGGACTGAAGCTCTCGACGGTATCCTCGGGCGAGGAACACCCTCCCCCGGAGGAAGGAGCCCGCAGTGTCCACCCGGCCCGACGATGCGGCGCGACCGGACGACGCGCGCCTGGAGATGCTCGAAGCGCTGCTGGCCGAGCTGCCCGCCGATGCTCGCGCGGATCCGCCCGGCACGCCCGACGAATGGTTCAGGTTGGGCCTGACGCTCGGCCTGGAACGCCCGGCAGAAGCACGCCGACTGCTGGCGCTGCTGCAGTTTCACGCTGCCGAACAGGCCGGCGGCGGTGAGACTGCACCGGTGCCGGCGGCGCGCGGCGGGGTCGCGGGCGCCGCGCTCCAGGACTCCGCGGCTGCGGCT
>JBJKRK010000350.1:0-3964 GCA_046704705.1 Candidatus Limnocylindrales bacterium
GCAGCTCCCCGCGCGTCCCGCTGGGCTTCGACCAGCGTTGCCCCCGAGTCGCGCCGGGTCGTGGAGGCCTGGCGAACAGCAATCATGTGCAACCCGACGATCCCTTATCCGTGCGCGCCGTGAACGGCGCCGCCGGCGTGCTCCTCCTCGCCTACGGCGGCCCCGAGCGGCTCGATCAGGTGGAGGCGTACTACACCGACATCCGCCGTGGCAGCCCGCCACCTCCGGAGCTCCTGGCCGAGCTGCTCGATCGATATCGGGCCATCGGGGGTGGATCGCCGCTGTCGGCGATCGTGGAGCGCCAGCGAGCGGCGCTGGAAGCGGAGCTGGCGGCGCGTGGGCAGCCCCTGCCCGTGTATGCCGGCATGCGCCACATCGAGCCCCGTATCGGCGGGGTGGTGGGGGAGATGGCCGCCGCCGGCTTGCGGCGCATCGTGGCGATCCCGCTCGCACCGCATCGCTCGCTCAGCACGCTGGCGTACCGGCAGGCTGTCGACGCGGCGCTGCCCGGGCTGGCCCCGGCTCCGCAGGTCGACTTCATCGAATCCTGGCACGAGGAGCCCCGACTGATCGAGGCACTTGCCGAGGCGACCGCGGAGGCGCTCGCGCGCCTTTCCCAGCCGGAGCAGGCCCTGGTGCTGTTCACGGCGCACAGCCTGCCTGTGCGGCTGGGGGAGGCGGCCACGCAGTACCTCGCCGATGTGGAGCGGACGGCTGCGCTGGTGGCGGCCCGCCTGCGCCTGCCGCGCCACTCGGTCGCGCTCCAGAGTGCGGGTCGAACGGGTGAGCCCTGGTTGGGGCCCGAGCTTCGGGACGAGATCCGCCGCCTGGCGGGGGAGGGCATCCGAGAACTCGTCGTCTGTCCCGTCGGCTTCGTCGCCGATCACCTCGAGGTGCTCTATGACATCGACATCGACGCGCAGGCTGTCGCCCGCGAGGCGGGCGTTCGCCTCGAACGGGCGCCGGCCATGAACGACAACCCGACCTTCATCGCCGGGCTGGCGGACCTGGTCGTCGACCGGATCCAGATGGCAGACAGGACCCCGGATGCGCTCCAGGTGGGCGACCGGCTCGCGGCTGAAGATTCGCCCGGGCCGGCGGGTGCCCAGACGGAGACGCCGGCATCCGGCGTCGGGTCTGCGGCCGCGGTGGCGTCGCCCGGGCGGGCCGAGCCCTTCGCCGTGAGCGCGGTCAGGCCCGAGGGGTTCGTCTTCGCCCGCGCCCCGATGATGTTCTACTGGGAGACGACGCTCGCCTGCGGCCTCGCCTGCCGCCACTGCCGGGCGGAAGCCGCGCCGGATCGGAACCCGAACGAGCTGACCACGGCCGAAGGTCTCGCTCTCCTCGACGCGATCACAGGGTTCGGCCGGCCCTATCCGCACATCGTGTTCACCGGCGGCGACCCTCTGCGCCGCCCAGACCTGGAGGAACTCGTCGCGGGCGCCACGGAACGGGGAATCGGCGCGTCCCTGGCTCCGGCGGCGACGCCCGACATGACGCTCGAGCGGCTGATCTCCCTGAAGGCCGCCGGCGTGCAGACGATGTCGCTCAGCATCGACGGGTCGGACGCCGTGCGCCACGACGGCTTCCGCGGCGTGCCGGGAACCTTCGACCTGACGATGCGCGCCGCCGGCTGGGCACGTGAGGCGGGGATCAAGCTGCAGGTGAACACGCTCGTCACCGACGAGACGCTGCCCGACCTGCCGGCGATCTACGCGCTGATGGAGCGCCTGTCCATCGTCCGCTGGAGCCTGTTCTTCCTGATCTCCGTGGGGCGTGGCACCGCGCTGCGCGAGATCTCGCCGGGCGAATCGGAACGACTGAACCAGTGGCTGTACGAGCGCTCGAAGGAGGCGCCGTTCGCGGTCGCCACGACCGAAGCGACGCACTACCGGCGGGTGGCGCTCAAGCACATGCGCGACGAGGGCCTCGACGATGCCGCCATCCGGCGCACCCCGGTCGGGCGAGGCTTCGGCATCCGCGACGGCAACGGGATCGTGTTCGTCGCCAACGACGGGAACATCTACCCGTCAGGCTTCCTCCCCCTCTCCACCGGGAACGTGCGGACCGACGATATCGTGACTGTGTACCGGGAGCATCCGATCTTCCGCAGCCTGCGCGATGTCGCCCAGCTCCGGGGTCGCTGCGGCAGGTGCGAGTACGCCGCGATCTGCGGCGGATCGCGGGCCCGCGCGTACGCCTGGACGGGCGATGTCCTGGAGGCCGATCCGCTGTGTCCCTACGTGCCGCGTGCGGAAGGGGCGGGCGCCTGATGGGGCGCGGCGACGGGAGCACATGCCACTCGACGAGCCTCGGGTCGATGGGCTCATGCCGGTGATCCGGGGCGAGCGCATGCCGGTGAACGGGACCCACCGAAGCGCCGTGGCCGCCACGTGACGCCCATGGTTGCGCAGGGCAGCGGCGTGCTCGTGATCGGCGGCGGGATCACGGGCCTGAGCGCGGCCTACGAGCTGGCGCAAGCCGGAGTGCCCACGACGCTGGTCGAGCTCACCCCGCGGTTCGGCGGCAAGTTGCAGACCGGCCGGGTCGACGGGTTCCTGGTCGAGTCGGGACCCGACTCGTTCGTGAGCTACCGCCCGGCGGGGCTGCAGCTGCTCCGGGAGCTTGGGCTGGGCGATGCGGTCGTGTCGCCCCTGGAGCCCCGGAGCGTGCTGATCCGGACCGGTGGGCGATTCTTCCCGCTCCCGCAGGAGATGGGGCTCGTGCTCCCCACGCGGCTCCGACCGTTCGTCACCACGCCGTTGTTCTCGCCCCTGGAGAAGCTGCGGATGGGGTTCGACATCGTGCTGCCCCGCACCCGCACAGACGACGACGAGGGCGTGGGGGTCTTCCTCCGGCGCCGGCTCGGGCGCGCGCTGGTCGACCGCCTGGCCGATCCCCTGCTCGGCGGCGTGTACGGCACCCCGATCGACGAGCTGAGCCTGCTTTCCGTGCTGCCGCAGCTCCGCGAGCTCGAGCGACGGCACCGCAGCCTGTTCCTCGCGAGCCTGTCTCAGGGCCGCGCCCGTCGGCAGGGCAGCGGCGGATCGCCGTTCGTGACCCTGGCGGGAGGCGTCGGGCAACTCGTCGATGCGCTGGCAGGAGCGCTCCGCGCGTCACCCTGCGTCCAGCTGCGGACCCGCAGCGGTGTGATCGGTATCGAGCGGGCGCCGGACGGCTACGTCGTCCGCCTCTCGAGCGGTGAAGAGCTCCACCCGGGAGTCGTGATCCTCGGCGTTCCCGGTCCGGCCGCGGCGGCCCTCCTGGAGCCGATCGTGCCGCAGGCTGCCGCCGCGATCCAGGCGATTCCCCACGGGAGCACCGCCGTCGTCTCGCTCGGGTATCGCGTGGGGCAGTTCGCCACGCCACCGACGAGCCACGGCTTCCTGGTTGCTCCGGGCGAGCCGCTCACCATCGATGCGTGCACGATCAGCTCCTCCAAGTGGCCGGGGCGGGCCGCGCCCGGCATGGTGCTGCTCCGCGCCTTCGTCGGTTCACGCAGCGGACGCGCGCCCGGCATGTCCGACGACGAGATCGTGCAGGCCGCCCGAGGGGACATCGAGGCGACACTCGGCGTGCGGGGAGCGCCCAGCATGGTGCGCCTCTCTCGCTGGACGGGGATGATGCCCCAGTACCGCGTCGGCCATGGCGAGCGGGTCGCGCGCGTCGAGGACGCGCTGGCCGGCGAGCCGGGCATCATCGTCGCGGGCGCGCCGTACCGGGGCGTCGGCATCCCGGACTGCATCGCCCAGGGCCGCGCGGCGGGGGCCAGGGCGAGCCAGGTGCTCCGCTCGGTGCGCCGCGAGGGAAGTGCGCCCACGCCGGTCGCCGTCGCGTAGGCCCATTCGAGCAGCCGGTTCAGGACCCGGCCGGTCCCGAGGCACGCTGCACGTTCCGGCCACGAGGAGCGCTTCGCCCTCCAATCCCGAGGACCGCTTCGCGCTCTCGACTTATGGCGCCACCG
>JBJKRK010000351.1:0-5260 GCA_046704705.1 Candidatus Limnocylindrales bacterium
CACTGGACGTGCGTGTCGAGCGCGTGCGAGACTCGGCACCGTGAGCGGGCGATCGATCGGCGACGCCGCCGGGCGCGGCGGCGCAGACAAGGCAGGGGCTTCCGGAGCTGGCGGCGGGACGGTGCCGCCCGTGGACGTCGTCGGCGGGGCCAGCGGACAGGACGCCCGACCGCAGCCCGCCGAGCGGCTGTCGTTCGATGCCGCGCTCGGCGAGCTGCAGGAGATCGTGTCGCGGCTGGAGGCCGGCGGCCTGCCGCTGGAGACCTCGATCTCCCTGTACGAACGCGGGGTCGCGCTCCATGCGCGCTGCGCCAGGCTGCTCGGCGAGGCCGAGCTGCGGGTGCAGCAGCTGGTGGAGCAGGCCGGGGGCACCCTGGCCGCCATCGACCTGGCGCCGGACGACGAGGAGGACGGGCCAGAGCCCGGCGCGTAGAATTCGCCGAGCGCGCCAGTGCGCGCAGTCAGGAGTCGAACGTGTCGATTCTCGCCTCCCTGAGAGGTCCCCGTGACCTGCGCAGGTTGAGCGATGAGCAGCTGATCCAGCTCTGCGACGAGATCCGCAGCGTCATCATCGAGACGGTCGCCCGCACCGGCGGGCACCTGGGAAGCTCCCTCGGCGTGGTCGAGCTCACGGTCGCGCTGCACCGCCTGCTCGATTCGCCGGTCGATCATATCGTCTGGGACACCGGGCACCAGTGCTACCCGCACAAGCTGCTGACCGGACGCCTCGAGCGCTTCGGGACGCTGCGCCAGCTCGGCGGGGTGGGCGGCTTTCCGCGGCGCGGCGAGAGCCCGCACGACGTCTTCGACGGCGGGCACGCCGGCACGGGGCTGTCCATCGCGCAGGGGCTCGCCACGGCACGCGATCTGCGCGGCGGGAGCGAGCGGATCGTCGCGGTCGTGGGCGACGCAGCGCTGATGAGCGGGCTGTCGCTGGAGGCATTGAACGACATCGGGCATCGCCAGACCAGCCTGCTCATCGTGCTGAACGACAACGAGATGAGCATCTCGCCGACCGTCGGGGCGCTCAGCACGTACCTGAGCCAGATCAAGCTCTCCGAGGCCTGGCAGACCACCAAGGCCGGCTACGATGCGTTCCTGGAGCACCTGCCGATGGTCGGGGAGACGGCGGTCGAGCTGTCGCGCCGCGTGCGGAAGTCGGTGGTGAACTTCGCCCAGCCGGGCGAGCTGTTCGAGGACCTCGGCATCACGTACATCGGAGTCGTGCCGGGCCACGACCTGGGCGTCCTGCAGTCGACCCTTCGCCGCGCGCTCAAGCTGCCCGGTCCCGTGCTCGTCCATGTCCGGACGCAGAAGGGGCGGGGCTACCGGCCCGCCGAGGTCGATCAGGTCGCCTTCCACGGGGCCGCCCTGCCACCCATGGACCTGCAGGGGGGCAACGGCGTCGCACCCGCCACCGAGAATGGCCTCGTGCCTTCCGCCGGCGACGGCGTCGTCCACCCCGCCGGCGCCAGCGCCACTCCGGGAGGCGGCGACCGCGCGGCACCCCAGCCCACGCCCACCGCCGCTTCCGGGTCGGGCGAGACCCTCGGCGCTCCACCGAGCGACGGCGACGCGACGCCCTCCCGCGCGCAGGAGGCCGCCTCCGGGCGGAAGCCGCCCGGGTACAGCAGCGTCTGCGTGCAGGAGCTGATCGGCCTGGCGAGAAGCGATCCACGCATCGTGGCGATCACCGCCGGCATGCCCACGGGGACCGGCCTGGTCCGCTTCCAGGAGGTCTTCCCGCATCGGTTCTTCGACGTGGGGATCGCCGAGCCGCATGCCATGACGCTGGCGGCCGGGCTCGCGATGGGCGGGCTGCGTCCCTTCGTGGGCATCTACTCGACGTTCCTCCAGCGGGCCTTCGACCAGACGGTGCACGACGTGTGCCAGAACGACCAGCCGGTCGTCATCGGTGTCGACCGAGCCGGGTTGGTCGGTGAGGACGGCACGAGCCACCAGGGGATGTTCACGCTGCCCGCACAACGACAGCTGCCCAACCTCGTGATCGCCTCGCCACGCGACGAGCAGGAGCTGCGCCGGCTGCTTCACACCGCCTTCAGCCAGGACCATCCCTTCGCGCTGCACTATCCGCGCGATCCCGGCCTCGACCTGCCGCCGGCCGAGCCCGAGCCCATTCCGGTGGGGGAGGGCGAGGTGCTGCGCGAGGGCACCGACCTGCTGTTCGTCGGCTGGGGGCCCATCGTGATGCGCGCGGCGGCGGTTGCGGACCGGCTGGCGCAGGATGGCTGGTCGGTCGCCGTGATCAACGCGCGCTTCCTCGCGCCGCTCGACGCGGAGCTGATCGAGCGCCACGCGCGCGGGAAGCAGCTCGTCGTGACATTCGAGGAGAGCGTGGAGCTCGGGGGCTTCGGCTCCGCCGTGCTCGAGGCGCTCGAGGCGGCGTCGCTCTCCGATGCCGAGCTGCGCCGGGTGCCGCTGAAGATCGTCGGCATCCCGGGGGGACGATTCGTGGAGCACGGTTCGGTGAGCGACCTGCGGCACCTGTTGCGCCTGGACGTCGACGGACTGGCCAGCCAGGTTCGGGAGACGCTGCGGCTCATGCGCCTGGAGGCCCCGCGGTCCGAGCCGGCGGTCGAGGTCCGTTCGGCCTGACCCGCGCGGGGAGCGATCGCGCTGGCCCGGGTCCGACTCGACCAGCTCGTGGTGCAGCGCGGCCTGGCTGGCACGCGCTCCCAGGCGCAGGCGCTGCTCCTGGCCGGGCGGGTGCGCGTGGGAAGCGGCGACGGCGCGCGCCTGGACCGCAAGCCGGGTGACCTGGTCGATCCCGCCATCGGGCTCACCCTCGTGGAGGCGGCCCCCTTCGTCTCTCGCGGCGGCGAGAAGCTTGCCGCGGCGCTCGACGCGTTCGGGGTCGACCCCGCCGGTCGCATCTGCCTGGACGTCGGTGCCTCGACGGGCGGCTTC
The DNA here is from genome assembly GCA_046704705.1 of Candidatus Limnocylindrales bacterium. Taxonomy (GTDB): domain Bacteria; phylum Chloroflexota; class Limnocylindria; order Limnocylindrales; family CSP1-4; genus JBJKRK01. The sequence goes on from JBJKRK010000351.1 coordinate 2,929, forward strand.
ACCGACTGCGTGTTGCGGCGCGGCGCGGCGCGCGTCTATGCTCTCGATGTGGGACGCGGGCAGTTGGCAGCCTCCCTGCGGTCGGATCCGCGCGTGGTGTCGCTCGAACGCACCCACGCCCGCCGGCTCGACCCCGCCGATCCCGCGCACGTCGCGCTGCCGGAGCCGCCCTCCCTGGCGGTGGTCGATGTCTCGTTCATCTCGCTCACGCGCATCCTGCGCAGCGTGCTCGCGCAGCTCGCGCCCGAGGGCGAGATCGTGGCGCTCGTGAAGCCCCAGTTCGAGGCCGGACCGCGTGCCGCGGCGCACGGCGTCGTCCGCGACCCCGATGTCCATCGGGAGGTCCTCGACAGGGTGCGTCGCCACGCGGAGTCGCTGGGGTTGCGGGTGGCCGGCGAGATCGCCTCGCCGCTGCTCGGGCCGGCCGGCAACCGCGAGTTCTTCCTGCACCTCGTTCCAGCGTGAGCCTTCGCTTCGGGTTCGCCTACAACCCGACCATCTCGGCCGCTCTGGCGTTGCGGGAGCGCGCCGCGGCGTGGTGCGACAGCGTGGGCGTGGCCCACTGGGAGAGCCCCTCGGAGGACACCGCGGCGCTCATCGAGGGGCTCGAGGATTCCGTCGCGCTCATCGTGCTCGGGGGCGACGGCACGTTCCTGCGGGCCGCCCACTCGGTCGCCGTGGTGGACGTGCCGATCCTCGGGGTGAACGTGGGCAAGGTCGGGTTCCTCTCGAAGGCGGAGGCCGGGCAGCTCGAGACCGTGCTCGACCAGATCCGGCATCGCGACTTCGCGCTGGAGAACCGCATGGCCCTCGACATCGCGATCGTGCACGCCGGGCAGGTCGCGGACGGTCGGTCGGGGCCGGCTGCCGACGGGATCGACCAGTACATCGCGCTCAACGACGCCGCCGTGGTCCGTGGGTCGCAGGCGCGAGTGGTGCGCCTGAAGGTCGCCGTCGACGAATCGCACCTCGCGACGTACGTGGCGGACGGCCTGGTGGTGGCAACGCCCACGGGCTCGACGGGCTACTCGTTCAGCGCGGGTGGCCCGATCCTCGACCCGACCAGCCGGAACCTGGTGGTCACGCCCATCGCCGCGTACCTTTCGGCGATTCGCTCGGTCGTGGTGAGCCCGTTGCACACGGTGCGTGTCGAGGTGGTGGGCGCGGCGGACGTGCTGGTGAGCATCGACGGCTACGTCGAGGTCTCACTCCGGCCGGGCGATGTCATCGAAGCGCGCGAGCGCCCGCAGCCGGTCCGCCTGATCGAGCCGCGCGGCACGCTGCCGTTCTGGGACCTGCTCCGCCGCAAGGCGGAGCTGCTGCCCTCATGAGGCTGGCGGAGCTCCACGTCGTCGACCTCGCGCTCATCGAGCGGGCCCGCCTGGACTTCGAGGCCGGCCTGAACGTCCTCACCGGGGAGACCGGCGCAGGGAAGTCGCTCCTGATCGACGCCCTCGCGCTCGTCCTCGGCGCCCGTGCGGACAGCGGGCTCGTCCGGCGTGGGGCGCAGGCGGCGCGCGTGGAGGCGCTCTTCGACCGGCTCCCCGAGCCACTGATCTGCTCACGGGAGGTCAGCGCCACGGGGCGGAGCACGGCCAGGCTGGACGACGCCGCGGTGACGGCGGCGCGGCTGAGCGAGACCGCCGGATCGCTCGTGGAGATCCACGGGCAGCACGAGCAGCAGCGCCTGCTCGAGCCTTCCTGGCAGCGCGACCTGCTGGACGCCTTCGGCGGTCACGCCGAGCTGCGGCGCTGCGTGGGGGAGGCGGTGGGCGCGTGGCGCGCGAACCGGACCGCGCTCGCTTCGCTGGCGCGCGATCCACGGGAAGTCGGCCGGCGGATCGAGCTGCTCGAGCACGAGGTCGACGAGATCGACGGCGCCGCCCTCCAGCCCGGCGAAGGCGAGGCGATCCAGCTCGAGCTCCAGGGGGCGGCACACGCGGCGCAGATGGCACGCCTGGTGAGCGAGCTCGACGAGCGATTGCGTGGTGAGCACGGCGGCGCGCGCGAGCAGCTCGTCCGATCGGGCCGCGACCTCCTGGAGCTGGCGCGTCTGGAGTCACGCTTCGCGCCGCTCGTCGAGCGCGTGGATGGCCTGGCGGCAGAGGTCGACGATGTGGCGGCGGAGGCGAGGCGCCTGCTGGGAGACCTGGAGCTGGACCCGCGGCGTGCGGAGTCGCTCGAGGCGCGTTTGGGGAGCATCTACGCGCTGGAGCGCAAGTACGGGCCCGACGAAGCGGCCGTGCTCGCGCACGCGGCCGCGGCGCGGGCGGAGCTCGAGCGGCTGCGGGGCCTCGAGGAGGAGCGCGCACGCCGCGCCGCCGATGACGAG
>JBJKRK010000352.1:0-5975 GCA_046704705.1 Candidatus Limnocylindrales bacterium
GACGAACCGCGTCACGCTCCCCGCGAGCCAGGAGCGTGACGCGGTTCCTCTCGGTGGCGAAGCCCGACCCGGGCTCGAGCACGTCGTTGGCGACGAGCAGGTCGACCCGCTTGCGCGCGGCCTTCTCGGCCGCTCGCTCGAGCGAACCCGTCTCGGCGGCGAACCCAACCAGCAGCGGCCGCGGGCGGAGTCCATCGGCCAGTCCGGCCGCCGCCGCGAGGATGTCCGGGGTGGCCTCGAGCTCCAGCCTCAGCTCGCCGGTGCGCGGCAGCTTCCCCTCGGCGGGCGCGCGGGGCCGGAAGTCCGCGACCGCGGCGGCCATGACCAGGACGTCCACCCCGGGCAGCGCGGCGAGCACCGCCTCCCGCATCGCTTCCGCCGTCGGCGCGGAGACGAGGTGCACCCCACCTGGAGGCGCAACCGACATGTTGCCGGCGATGAGCGTCACGCGAGCACCCCGGTCGAGGGCGGCCGCGGCGATGGCGCTCCCCATGCGGCCGCTCGAACGGTTGCCGATGAAGCGCACGGGATCGATCGGCTCCGCAGTGCCGCCGGCCGTGACCAGCACGTGGCGCCCGGTAAGGGCGCTTCCGGGGTGGCCAAGGGGTGCCGGACGAAGCCGTGCGTCGGGGCGGCGGGCCGACTGGTCGGCGATCGCGGCGACGACCGCGTCGATGATGCGCGTGGGGTCGGCGAGCCGTCCCCGTCCGATCAGCCCGGAGGCGAGCGGTCCGGTCTCGGGCTCGACCACCACGTAGCCCCAGCTCGCAAGGCGCTCCACATTCATGCGCGTGGCGGGGTGCTGGTACATCTCGGCGTCCATCGCGGGCGCCACCACGACCGGCGCGGAGGTGGCGAGGCAGGCCGCCGTAACGACATCGCCAGCCAGTCCAGATGCCATGGCCGCCAGCCAGCGGGCGGTCGCGGGCGCGATCAGGATCGCGTCGGCCGACTGGGCCACGACCACGTGCCCGATCCGCCGGTCGGGGAGCAGCTCGAGCGGGTCGCGCAGCACGGGTCGCCGCGTGAGGCTCTCGAAGGTGAGGGCCCCGACGAACTCCGCCCCCGACCGGGTGAGCAGCACCTGGACCTCGGCCCCTTCCGCCTGGAGCAGCCGGGCGATCTCGACCGCCTTGTACGCGGCGATCGAGCCGCACACCCCCAGGACGACGAACCTGCCGGCAAGGCGTGCAGGGCCGGAGGCTGCGGCATCCGACCCGACCCCGTCCCCGGAACCCGCAGCCGCGGCCGGCCCGCTCACGCGGGTTGCCCTTGCTCGGCCGCCAGGATGGCGAGGCCCTTGAGGGTCAGGTCAGGGTCGATCCGCTCGATCCCCTCCAGCCCGGCGACCCAGGCCATGCGGCTCAGTCCACCGGTCGCGACGACGTGCACCACCCGCTCGGGATCGGGACCACGGAGTTCGGCACCGATGCGCTGAAGCAGCTCCTGGGTGAGGCCCAGGTAGCCGAAGATCGCGCCGCTCTGCATGGCTTCCACCGTGGTTCGCCCGATCGCCCGCTCGGGCTGACGCAGCTCGATGTGGGGAAGGCGGGCGGTCCGCTGCGCGAGGGCGTCGACGCTCATCTGCAGGCCGGGTGCGATGGCGCCCCCGACGTACGCACCGTCGATATCGACGACGTCGAACGTGGTGGCGGTCCCGATGTCCACGACGATCGCAGGGCGGCCGTAGAGGCGCTGCACGGCGAGCGCGTTGACCAGCCGATCTGCCCCCACCTCCTCCGGGCGGTCGATGCGGATCGGGATCGGGATCGTGGCGGCGCTGGCCTCGAGGAGCGTGAGGGCACGCCGACCGGCCACGCTGACGAGCGACGCGCTCAGCGCCGGGACGACGCTTGCGACGACCAGTCCTTGCGCCTCCGCGAGGCTGCGGCCGTCCAGGCGCAGGAGGCCGTCGAACAGCAGCTCCAGCTCGTCCGGCGTGGCGCTCGCGCGGGTCGCGGCGCGGCGGGCGCCGACGATTGCGCCGTCGCGGACGACGCCGAGCGACACGCTGGTATTGCCGGCGTTGATGGCGAGCAACATCGGCCGGATGATACGCGCGGCGGGCATGCCGGAACGTGGCTCGCGCACGGTCCGCATCCGACTCGCGGCTGTTCCCACCGCATGCCCCGGCGCCTTGTGGCCGCCCGCACCCTGCGCTACCATCCCGAGGTCCCGGGCCAGCCGCCCCGCAACCGAGTCGCGCCGGAGGATGCCGTGTCGGTCGAGCCGCCCGCCAAGTTCTTCGTCAACAGCGGCCTGGTGTCCTCCAAGATCGATCTCCTTCACCTGCTCCGGCCGCTGTACAAGCAGACCGTCAGCTACCGCTACTTCCGCGGCAGCGAGCTCATCGGCCACGGCACCGGTTGGGTGGAGCGGATCGTGACGGATCAGCCCGGCGTCTCGACGTATTTCACGCCCCTCGCGATCTCTCTCAACGTCGACTCGTTCGAGTACCTCGAGTTCGAGACCCGCCCGGACCAGCTCGTCGCCTACACGCTGGTGCAGGGAGAGGAACGCGTGGAGATCGACTACCTCCCCGCGGGCGCGCCATCCGACGATGCTCCGGCGCAGCAGACGTTCGAATTCCCCCGGGTCGACTACGTCCAGATGGAGCTGACCGGCCTCGATCCCGTTGACGGGGGGTCCGACCCGGAACGTGGCAGCGGGGGTCGCCGGGGGTGAGGCGCGGCCCGCACGGCTGGCGAACGTAGCAGCGGCCCGATCGCCGCGCGGCTGCGGCGTCGCAGCCGGGCCGTGTACGATGCGCGCGATGTTCGATCGTAGTGCGCTGCCCGCCGGGCCGCGGGTGATCTCCGTGTGTCTGCCCGCGGCCAAGTCCTTCTCGATGGTGGTCTACGTGCGGGCCGGTTCCCGACTCGAATCCCGCGCCGAGTCGGGCGTCGCGCACTTCATGGAGCACCTGACCTTCAAGGGGACGCGGGCGTATCCGACCACGCGCCTCGTCTCGGAGGCGATCGAGGGGGTCGGGGGGAGCAGCAATGCCGCCACCGACCGGGAGTCGACCGCGTACTGGGTGCGGGTCCCTGCGCGGGACGCGCGGCGCGCGGTGGATCTCCTGGGGGAGCTCATCGCGCGGCCGCTGCTCCGCGACGCGGACATCGAGGCAGAGCGCGATGTGATCGTCGAGGAGATCCGCTCCTATCGGGATGACCCGGGCGAGTTCATCTTCACCCTCCTCGACGAGACGCTGTTCGGTGACACCCCGATGGGCTGGGAGATCGCGGGGAGCGAAACGACCGTTCGAGACCTCAGCCCGGACCAGATCCGCTCGTTCTGGTCCCGCTACTATCGTCCGTCCAATCTGACCGTGGCGGTCGCCGGCGATCTCGAGCACGAGACGATCCGTGATCTCGTCGCGACCTCGTTCGGCAGCGGCGATGGCGTGGACCCCCGCTTCGTCGGTATCCCCGCGCTGCCCGCCGGCCCGCGATTCCGGCTCGCGCATCGGCCGGGCACGCAGGCGCATCTCGCCATCGGCGCGCCCGCGCTTCCCAGGGACGATCCCGACACCTGGATCGCGGAGATCCTCAACACCGTCCTGGGCGACGGCATGAGCAGCCGCCTGTTCCTGAACGTCCGTGAGGAGGCAGGACTGGCCTATGACGTGCACTCGTCGCTCTCCGAGTACGCAGACTGCGGCTCCCTGGTGGTCTACGCGGGCGTGGATCCCGACCGCATGGATGAGGCGCTGGCCGCGGCACTGCGCGAGCTCGCGCGACTGCGCGACGAGCGGGTCCCCGACGCGGAGCTGGCGAAAGCCAAGGCCTACGCCCGGGGCCGTCTGGAGCTCCGGCTGGAGGAGGGTCGCAACCTGGCCTCCTGGCTGGGCGTCCAGGAAGCGCTGCATGCTCGGACGCTCACGCCCGAGGAGGCGAGCGAGGCCCTGGAGCGCGTGACCGCCGACGACGTGCAGCGGCTTGCCGGTCGCCTGTTCCGCGACGACCTTCTGACGCTCGCGGTCGTCGCGCCTCCGCGTCGCGGGCGGCGGCTCGAGCAGCAGCTCAGGCTGCCGTGAGCGGCCCTCGCGACGGTCGCCCTGCTCGCTCGCCTCGGCTGGCATCCGACTCTGCGCTGCCCCCGTGGGATGAGGTCGCGAACGCTGCCCAGGACGCGCCCGCGCAGCGCAGCTCAGATGGTTCGCCTGACGTGCCGGAGGTGGGTGCTGCGCCGGACGCGGAGTCGACCCGGGTCGACACTGCTGGGCCGCCTGCCGAGGTGGCCGGTTCCGATTTCCCCGGGCCGGCGCAACCCGATGCTGCCGAGCCTGCGGCCGGGCGGCGCGAGGAGCCGGCGGAACCCGATGCTGCCGCGAGCGCCCGCTCGGTGGACGGCCTGCTGGCGCGCCTCCACCTTCGTACGGGGCTGCTCTCGCTCGCCCGGGCCGAGCTGGAAACGATGGCCGGACGGAGTGCGCTGGATCGCGAAGCGCTGGTCGACCTGGCCGAAGTGCGCTGGCGAACGGGCGATCTCGTCGGCGCGGGTGAGGCGGCGGCGGCGTACCTGGAAGTGGGCGGTGACGAGGCGGTCGCCTACTGCGTCGCTGCCGAGGCGGCCATGGCAACAGGCCGGAGCGTTGATGCGGAAGGGTATGCCAGGCACGTGCTCGAGCGCACCGGCATCGACCTGGACGACCTGTTCGCCGGCCAGCCTCGCAGTGCGCTCTGGCCGCCACCCGCCGTGCCACCCGCGCCGAGCGCGACCGGTGGGCCGGCACGGCCTCCTGTGCCCGCGTCTCGGAACGTCACGGCACCGCCCACCCGCGAAACAATGGTTGCGGGTCCGCCGGCGACCGATGTCGTATCGGAGCCCGACGCGGACGCATCGAGCAGGGGTTCAGGACGACACGCTGCCGAGACTGCGGACGCCGGCCCGCTGACAACGCCCGGGGCGGACCTCCAGGCAGCCGGCGAGGAACTCGCCAGGCTCGAGCGACGGATCGCGGCCGGCGAGCTGGCCGGGGCGGCTGCGCGGCTTGCGCTCGTGCTCCGTCTCGAGCCGGTCTTGGCCCCCGCAGTCCTTGCGCTGAGCGAGACGCTCCTGGCGCGCGACGCGCTGCCGGTCTCCGAGCGCCCGGCGATCCTTCTCGTCCGGAGCGATGCCTACCGGTCGACCGGCCGGGAAGGGATGTCGCGCGACGCTCTGCAGGAGGCGAGGCGGCTGCTCGACGCCACAACAGAATCAGAGGAGAACGCGTGATCGAACAGACCCTCGTCCTGGTCAAGCCCGATGGTGTGCAGCGGCTGCTGGTGGGCCGCATCCTCGCACGATACGAGGACCGCGGACTGAAGCTCGTCGGCCTCAAGCTGGTTCGCATCGACCGAGCGCTGGCGGAGCAACACTACGACGTCCATCGTGAGAAGCCGTTCTTCCGCGGGCTCGTCGAGTTCATCACATCGGGGCCGTTGGTGGCGGCCGTGCTCGAGGGACCGGACGCCGTGGCGGTGGTCCGGACGATGAATGGCGCCACGCGCCCCAACGAGGCGGCGCCGGGGACGATTCGCGGCGATTTCGCGCTCGAGACGTCGCAGAACCTGGTGCACGCCTCCGACAGCGCTGAAACCGCGGCTGCGGAGATCGACCTCTGGTTTGGCCCGGACGAGCTGGTCGGATACGCACGCGACGTCGACCGCTGGGTGCTCGCGGCCGGGTAGAGCATCACCGCTTCGCCGGCAGCGGCTGACCGGGCCGGACGGAGGCTGACCGGGCCGGACAGGGCCGGACAGGGCGGGGGCCGCGACAGGCCCCAGGGTCAGTCCGTGCCCGTCGCGGTGGAAAGCGGCGCGCCGCCAGCGCCCAGCACGAGCGAGAGCAGCGCGAGCCCGAGCGCGGCAAATGCCGTGAACGTCGGGGCGCTCAGCAACGCCAGCCGGAGCGCGGTCGACAGGCGAGCCGGAACCGGGGACGTCTCTGCCTCGGGCACGGCCGGCGCTCCACGGCCTCGCAGGGCCGGC
>JBJKRK010000353.1:0-3985 GCA_046704705.1 Candidatus Limnocylindrales bacterium
TCGAGCCGCCGGTGCTCGAGGCGGCGCTGCGCCTGCCGGTCGTCTCCCTCATCGCTGCACGCGGCCGGGGCCGCGCCGATCTCGTCGCGGCGATCGATCGGGTCATCGCGAATCCCGGGCGGTTTCATCCGGAGCGGCCGACGATCGGTGTGGCACATCGGGACGTCCTTGCCACGCTGCGCGGGCTGCTCGAAGGGCACGTGCCCGACCCGTACCCCGTGGGGTGGGTGGCCGTGAAACTGCTCGAGGGCGACGACGAGTTGACCGAGTTGGCGCGCGGCTGGCTCGGGACGGACGCCTGGGACGGAGTCCATTGCATCCTTGTGGCGCACGAGGATGCCGTCGTCGACGTCGCCGGCGGACGGTACGCCTGGATCGAACGGATGGTCCGAGCCGCCATTGCCCAGCCGCCGGTCGGCCCCATCACGCTCACCGACCGGGTCGACCGCATCGCGACCCATCCGCTGTGGGGCCGTGTGCTGCTGGCTGCGGTGCTCGGCGTCGTCTTCACTGCGACGTTCGGTCTGGGGGCGCCGCTGCAGCAGTGGCTGGGGCGGGTCGTGCTTCCGGCCATCGCGGGCGACGTTTCCGGCAGCCTCGGTGGTGCGCCGGGCTGGATCCGGGACCTGGCGGTCGAGGGCGTGATCGGGGGCGCCGGAAGTGTCGTCACGCTCGTGCCCGTGCTCTTCATCTTCTTCGCCGGCATCGCCGTGCTGGAGGAGAGCGGCTATCTCGCGCGCGGCGCATTTCTCCTCGACGGGCTGATGCACCGGATCGGGCTGCACGGCAAGAGCTTCTTCCTGCTGTTCCTTGGGTTCGGCTGTAATGTGCCCGCCTGCCTCACCTGCCGAATCGTGGAATCCGAGCGCTCGCGGCTGCTCACGATCCTGCTGGCGCCGCTGGTCCCGTGCACGGGTCGCCTGGCGGTGGTCGTCTTCGTGGCGGCCGTGTTCTTCGGCTCCGGGGCGACGCTCGTCGCCTGGGGGCTCGTGGTCGGCAACCTCATCGTGCTGGCCCTGGTCGGAGCTGCCCTGAACCACTGGACGCTGCGCGGGGAGCGGGAGGCGCTGATCATGGTGCTGCCGCTCTACCGCTGGCCGGGCGCACGGGCGGTCCTCCGGGAGGCGGTGGCGAGCACGTGGTCCTTCGTGGAGCGGGCCGGGACGCTGATCGACGCGGCCTCGGTGGTGGTGTGGGCCCTGAGCAGCTTCCCGGGCGGAGTTCCTGAAGGCAGCGCGCTGGCGATGGTGGGGCGGGCGATCGAGCCGCTGGGCCGGTTGATGGGGATGGACTGGCGCCTTGTGGCGGCCACGCTCAGCGGCTTCCTGGCCAAGGAGAACGCGATCGCCACGCTGGGCGTGCTGTATGGAGGTCAAGCGCACGCCGGGCTCGGCGCCACGCTGGCGGCTGCTGTCTCGCCGGCCAGCGGGCTTGCCTTCCTCGTGGTGCAGATGCTCTTCATCCCCTGTGTCTCGACGATCGCCGCGATGCGGCAGGAGACCGGCGGCTGGCGCTGGCCGCTCGCGAGCAGCGCGCTCCTGCTCGGGATTGCCGTGGCGGGAGGCACGCTGACGTATCAGGCCGCGCGTCTTCTCGGCGGCGTGGGCTGATCGCTCGGGCGCGGCACCCCGCTGACGACGACGGTCAGCAGCATCACATCCATCAGCAGCGCCGAGGTCAGGCACCAGGCGCAGGTGGCCCCGATGACGAACGGCTCGAGGAACGTCAGGTAGACGGAGAACAGCGTCCCTGCCAGGGCGAGCCCGAGCAGGCCGATGCGGGACACCTTCGCGATCCGACGCCCGCCGAAGCGGGCGGCAACCCATGCCGCCAGAACCGCCAGGTAGCCGAAGATGCCGAGCACGCCGATCGGGAGCACGCCGAGGAGGCGCGCGTACTCGCTCTGCTGCACGGTGTTGCAGTCGCCTACGGGCCCGCACACGGCGGCCGACCCGCTCGTCTCGACGACCGCGAGGTAGAGCGAGACCGCGAGGCCGGCGACCGCGAGGGCGGGAATCAGCCCGGACGGCGCGCGCCCGCCCGCACGCCGGCTGCCCCTCCACAGAACCACGCCGGCCCAGCCGAGGGAGGCGAACAAGGCGACGAGGACACCGAGGGCGAGCGAGTTGCCCGCCGGATCCCGGGCGACCCGGTCGAGCGGGCCGGCGTTCGCCTGTGTCTCGGGTGCCGTCGCCGGATCAGTCGAGGTGCCCGGACTCCGCGTGGCCGCCGGGAGCGCCGCCGCCAGGCCGGGGATGTCCGGCCAGTCGGCACCCCCCAGCGCCAGCAGGCGGTCGATCATCCCGGGAAGCTGTTGCGGGATCTCGAGCGACCCGACGAGCACGCTGTCGCCGACGAACAGCGCGGGCACGCCCGTGCGTTCCGCCGGCACCGCGAAGCGCGTCACGGCGGCCTGGTACAGCGCGGCTCCGCTCGCGGTGGTGACGTCCAGGGCCGCGATCTCGAGCCGGCTCCCGTAGCGCACCTGGAGGGGTGGCAGGTCCACAGTCATGACCTGGTGGCAGTGCGGACAGCTCGGTGCGTAGAAGAGCACGGCCCGCACGATCGGCGCTGCGCCGCGTACCGGCGGCGTCCAGACCGCCGCGCCCAGGGCACAGGCTACGAGCAGCACCAGGGCAGCACGCCCCCGCGACCTCATGCGGGTGCTCTCGCGGGTCGACCCGTACGCGACATTCCAGTTCCACCTCCGGCTGTTCGGGCACGGAACGCCACACTCCCTGATCGGCTTCCCTGCGGTGCACGCTCCGCCGGGCAGGTCGGCGTGCATCCGGGCAGGTCGGCATGCATCGGCTCGATCTTGGGTAGCCGCGCATTGCCACGTCGAGAGCCAGTCGGACCCACACGGCGTGCCAGCCATCCAGGGGGCGTATGCGTCGAACCGTCAGGGGATCGCCGGTGCCCCGTGTCCGGGCAGCAGCCGGTCGTGCAGCGCCGCGATCTTCTCGGCGGACGCGGCGGCCTGCGCCGGATCCAGGCACAACCGCGGGTTCGGCGGCAGCACGCGTCCGCGTCGATCGGCCAGCAGGGCGTCTCCCGAAAACACCACGCCGTCGTCCCGGGCGAGGACGATGCTGCCGGGCGTGTGCCCCGGCACGTGCAGCACGCGCAGACCGTCGATGGTGTCCCCATCCCGGAGAGCGACGTCTGGCTCGACGGCCTGCACGCGGAGCAGCCTCCGGAGCAGCGCCATGACCGACCCACCCTTCGGAGAGTGCGCCCGGCCGGCCACCACCGGGGCGTCCAGCGCGTGGATCGCCACCTGCGCACCGGTGCGCCGCTGCACGGCGGCCACGAGCGCTCAGCCCGTGGTGGGGTCGGGCTCGCGAGGGTGCCCACGGCTCAACCGGCGGATCGCCAGCTGTACCAGGAAGGTGCGCACGGCTCAACCGGCGGGTCGCCAGCTGTAACGGGACTGCAAGCCCCCGGCCGCTAACGGCTCCTTCCGGCGCTCGTTTGGGATAGCGGAGATCGGTCCGCGCGCGGCCGAACTCCTCGCACGAAGGAGGACGCTCCGAGGTGCGAGAGACAGCGCGCCGGGCCGTGCCCGACCCGTCATCGGCCGACTGTCCGGTCCCCGGTCCGAGCCACCGTACCTGCCCCGAGCGCACTCTCGGCAGGACCCGGCGGCTCCGGCCGAGCGATTCGTCCCGCGCATCGGGCTGACGGCTCCAGACATGCCACAAGAGGACCGCATGATGCTTCCGAAGAGATACCTGGCTTGGGCGGTGCCCGCCGTCGCCGGAGTGTTCGTGGTGGCGATCGGGTTGCCCGCGATCGTTCACGCACAGTCGCTCGCGATCACCACCACGTCGTTGCCCGCCGCTGAGGAAGGCGTGGCGTACTCCGAGACGCTCGCCGCCACGGGCGGCACGAGCCCCTACACCTGGTCGATCAGCGCGGGCAGCCTCCCCGCCGGACTCTCGCTCGACGGCTCGAGCGGCGTGATCAGCGGGACGCCCACCGC
>JBJKRK010000354.1:0-3607 GCA_046704705.1 Candidatus Limnocylindrales bacterium
GTGGTGTTACGCGAGCCCGTGGTGGCGAACGCTCAGGCCGCGCCCCGTGGAGTGGTGGGAAATGAGCGACCCGTCGTGATCCCCAGCGACGCTGTCGAGGGCGTCGCTCAGGACGCCAGCAGGACGGTCTTCGCTCCTTCCACCTCCTTTGCCAGGCCATCATCGGGGGAGCGGTCAAGGAGCGCCATCGAGCCCTCCGACAGGTAGCGGCGCTCGGCGATCGCCCACTCGTCGTGGATCTCAAGAAGCACCGCCCCGGCCAGGCGCAGGATGGCTGCCTCGCCGGGGAAGATGCCCACCACGTCGGTGCGCCGCTTGACTTCCTTGTTCACCCGCTCCATTAACCGGCCTTCGGGGTCGTGTCAAGCACGGCCTCCGAATCCGGCTCGTTTTCGAGTCCGCGAAGATGATCCTCGAGGCGCTCGATGACGCGCCCGTGGCGCTCGACCTCGCTGGCCCAGCCGCGTCGGCTGGCGTCGGCTCGGAGCGCTTCGATGTCGGCCAGCTGCGAGCGCAGGGCGGGGACGAACTCGGGCGCGGGCATGAAGTTGTCGCAGGCCTCGCAGACGTTGGCGTCGGGACAGGCCCCCGCCGCCAGATGGCGCGAGCAGTAGCCGGTGCCGACTCGGGTCTTGAGGAACTCCGAGGCGATCCACTCGACCTTCGGCGGCACGATCGGCCGGCCGACCGGCGCGACCGGCAGGGCGCGACGGACCTTGCCGATGGCCGCGTCATAGCCGGCCCGCAGGGTCGGGCTCGCGAGCGTCGCGTAGCGGAGGGTCATCTCCGGGGTCACGTGCCCGAGGAGGGCCATGAGCCCCTGCAGGCTCATCCCGACGTTGGCGAGCTCGGTCGCGTACGTGTGGCGGAGCTGGTGCGGGGTCACCCGCAGCGGCAGCCCGCCCGGACCGGTCAGCCCCGCATCGATCACCGCGGCGCGGAGGCCCGAGCGGACCTGCCACGGACCCAGTCGATGGCCGTGCTGGGCGAAGAGGAAGTCGGTCGGGTGGCCGGTTCGCGGATGCGGCTGTGGGCGCTGACGGCCCCGGCCCGCGACCCAGGCGTCGAGGACGGCGAGGGTCGGCGCATCGAGCGGGACCATCCGCTCGCTGGCGAGCTTGCCGAGCGGGACCCGAAGCCAACTGCCGCTCTTCCCGTAGTCAACGACGCAGTCGAGTTCCAGATCGAGGCACTCACCCAGGCGCAGGCCCGCCCGCCGCAGGAGCGTGATCGCGGTCCGGGGGAACGGGTCGGCGAGCCGATCGACCGCGCCCATGAGCGCGGCGTCCACGTCCGGGGCGAGGGCGCGTGGCAGCGGACGCGGCAGGCGCGGGACATCCGAGGCAAAGACGAGCCGCCGGGCCGGGCGCTCGGCCCAGCCCCAGAGGGTGAGGTCGTCGAGGAAGTTGCGCAGGGTCAGGACAGCGCTCTGGGCGACCGAGATCGACACCGCCTGCGGTCGAGCGAGCCGGCCCCGCCAGGGCCGCGTCCGGTTCCAGACCAGGAAGCCCTCGACGTGCCGCCGCTCCAGGGCCCGCAGCGAGCCGACCTCGGGATGCTGGGCCCCCAGATACTCGCCGAAGACGATCAGATCGTTGGCGAGCCCCTCGAGCGACGAGCGGGCGAGGACCGCCGAGCGGGTCTCCAGGTAGGCGAGCATCGCCCGGCGGATCTCGGGCGCCGGGACGAGCGCGAAGCGCTCCCCGAGCGTGGCCGCCTGGAGCGAGCGGCGGGGCGGGGTGCCGAGGATCCCGAGCTCGTAGAGGAGGATGCGGATGCTGAAGAGGCGGGCGCCATAACCGCGGCGGCTCCAGCGGGTCGCGGCCGGCGACGCCTCGATCGCCGCCCGGAAGGCGTCGAGATCGCCTTCCCGCAGCTCGCCGATCTCCTTGCCCGACCACACGAGGATGAGGGGCAGGCCTTCGCGGAGCACGTCGCCCCGCCACCGCGGGCTCCAGCGCAGCCGGGCGGCGACCTCGGCCGCCCGGCCGAAGTCGGCCGCCCAGTACCGCTCGGCGGTCGCCCCCAAGCCGCCGATCTCCTTGGCCAGGAGCAGGTCGATGTCGAGGCGGACCGTGCCCTCGCAGGCGAGGTAGCAGAGGAGCGGCCAGGCCTCGATCCGGCGCAGATCGGCCAGGCGGGCCGTGAGCGGCCGGGCGCACCAGGCGTCGAGATCAGGGTGGGCGGCCAGAAACGCCCGAGCGGCCCGGAGCCGAACCCGGCGCATCTTGTCGGTGATCGGCAGCGTCGCGCAGAAGCCGGCGTAGCCGGCGAGGAGATCGTGGTCGTCCTCGGTCGCCAGCCGCGGCAGGAGGCGGCTCACCGGCCGGCCGCCGCACGCGCCGCCCGGTACTCGGCGGCGAGATGGTCGGCCGACAGGTGAACGTAGGCGGCGGTCGTCTCGGGACTGGCGTGGCCCATGAGGTCACGCAGGACCAGCAGGTTGATGCCGGCCGCGGCGAGCTCGGTGCCGTACGTATGGCGGAGCCGGTGGGGCCGCACCCGCACCGCCCCCGAGCGCTCCCGGTGATGACGGAAGAGGCTGCGCAGCCCCGCCTCGGTGAGCGGTCGACCGGCGGTCGGGCCGCGCAGGACGACGAAGCACTCGGGCGTGCTGATCCCGGGCATGCGCTCCTGGCCCAGGTACGCCGCCAGCTCGGCAAAGAAGGCCCGATCGATCGGCACGACCCGCTCCCGGCCGCCCTTGCCGATCACCCGCACCCGGTGGCCTCCCTGATCGACGTCGGCGAGGCGCAGACCGCGGACCTCGCCCGCCCGCAGCCCGCCCAGGACCATCGCCAGCACGATGGCCCGGTCCCGATGGGTGGCGAGATCGGCGAGGAAGGCTCCCACGTCGGCCGGGTCGAGCGACTCGGGGAGCCGGTGGATCTCGCGGACGAGCCGGCCACCGCCGCGGGGTCGGCCCGGTCCGAGATGGCCCAAGGGCCCGCGCGCCTTGGGCCGCAAGCCCGCTCCCCGGCGTGGCGCCGGGACCGGGTTCGAGGCTCGGGCGCCGGCGAGGACCTGGTGCTCGAAGAACGCCCGCAGCGCCGCCACCCGGCGGTTGACCGAGGCCGGTGCGGCACCGCCTCTGGCGCCGAACGCGACCACGGTTCCGCTCCGGCTCCGAGGTGGGCGCTGCCAGTCGAGCCAGTCGAAGACGTCGGTGGGGACGAGCTCGGCGAGGGCGATCCCGTGCTCGGTGGCGAAGCGAGCGAAGTTCAGCAGGTCGTACGCGTAGGCGCGGACGGTCGCCGGCGCGAACGCCCGCGCCTCAAGGTGGCCGAGGAAGGCGTTGGCGGCCTCGAGGCCGGCCCAGTTGCCGGCCAGCCGATACCCGCCCGCCTGCTGCCGCTCGACCCGCATGTCCACCGCCCACCTCCGCTTGGTTCGGCTGCCATCATGGCCGGGCGGAAGGGCGCTCTGCTTGACCGTCAGGCCGCCCTGGCCCTTGCCTCCGTCCATGGCCGGTTAACGGATAGGGGGTTCGTGCTGCGGATCTGGCGGCGGTGCGCCTCGGGGAAGGTGAAGTGCACGAGGAGGTCCGGCTCGGCGTCCAGCAGCAGCTCGGCGACGGCCGGGAAGCGGACCGCCAGGCCGTCCGCCA
>JBJKRK010000355.1:0-7567 GCA_046704705.1 Candidatus Limnocylindrales bacterium
TGTCGAGCCCGCTCACGGTCCGGCGCGGCGGCCCGAAGCCCGCGGCGGGCGCGACGAGCGCCTGCACTTCGACGAGCAGCGGGCGCGTGCCCTCCAGCGCGATGCCGACGACCGAACCCGGCGCGGGTTCGCTGTGCTCCGCGAGGAACGCACGCGCCGGATCGGCCACCGCGCGCAGCCCGCGCTCGCCCATCGCGAACACCCCGATCTCCTCGATCGAGCCGAAGCGGTTCTTCGTGGCGCGGAGCAGACGCAGCCCGCTGCTGCGCTCCCCTTCCAGCGTCAACACGGCGTCGACCAGATGCTCGAGCGTCTTCGGGCCGGCGAGCGAACCCTCCTTCGTGACGTGCCCGACCAGCACGACCGGGATGCCGCTCGCCTTGGCGAAACCCTGCAGACGCTGTGCCGTCTCACGGACCTGCCCGACCGAACCCGCGGGACCCTCCAGGCCGTCGATTCGCACGGTCTGGATCGAGTCGACCACCAGCGCGGCCGGCCGTGCCGCCGTCGCGACCTCCACGATCCGCTCGACGTCGGTCTCCGCGAGGACGTGCACGCGCGCGCCCGGCGTGCCCTCCGTCAGCCCCAGGCGCCGGGCGCGCAGACGCACCTGCCCGGCCGACTCCTCGCCGCTGACGTACAGCACGGTCGGGGTGTCCGTCTTCGCGCCCGCGTCGCTCATGGCGTCGCTCACGGCGTCGTTCACGGCGTCGTTCGAGGCTTCTCCAGCCTGGGCGATGCCGGCGGCCGCCGCGAGCACAAGCGTGGACTTCCCGATGCCCGGCTCCCCGCCGAGCAGGATCAGGCTGCCGGGCACCAGGCCGCCACCCAGCACGCGATCGATTTCCGCACTGCCGCCGGAGCGGCGCGTCAGGGGCGGTTCACTGACGTCACGGAGCGCCACCGGCGGCGCCCCGGTCCCGGCAGCAGCGGGGCGACGGGCACTTCGCGCCGGCTCGCGCACGAGCGTCTCGACGAGCGTGTCCCACGCGCCGCAGGCGCGGCACTGGCCTTCCCAGCGCAGGTAGGACCCGCCGCAGGCCTGGCAGACGAAGCGGCTCGTGGGCCGCGCCATCCGACTCAGTGCGCCTCGACTGGTGTCTTCTCGTCCAGCGTGGCGAAGTTGAGCCCGCCCTCTTCTGCCGTGTCCACGACGATCGTCTGGCCCGCCGAGAAGCGCCCCACCAGAATCGCTTCGGCGAGGGGGTCCTCGATCAAGTTCTGGATCACGCGCCGCAGGGGCCGGGCACCATAGTCGGCGTCGTACCCGAGTTTGATCACGTGGTCCTTCGCGGCCTGTGTGACCAGCAGCGACATCTCCTGGCTGCGCAGCCGTTCACGCACGCGGCTGAGCATCAGGTCGACGATCTCGCGGATCTCCTCCACGGAGAGCGAGCGGAACACCACCACCGAGTCGACGCGGTTGAGGAACTCGGGGCGGAACTGGCTCTTCAGCTGGTCCAGCACCTTCGACTTCATGCGCTCGTAGCGCTGGTCGGCCCGCTCTTCTTCGGTGGACCGGACGGGCTGGAAGCCGAGGCTGCTGTCCTTGAGCAGCGACGTGGCCCCGACGTTGCTGGTCATGATGATGACCGTGTTGCGGAAGTCGACCCGCCGGCCCTTGGCGTCCGTCAGGTGGCCGTCCTCGAGGATCTGCAGCAGGATGTTGAAGACCTCGGGATGCGCCTTCTCGATCTCGTCGAGGAGCACGACCGCGTAGCTCTTGCGCCGCACCGCTTCGGTGAGCTGCCCGCCCTCCTCGAAGCCGACGTAGCCGGGAGGCGCGCCGACCAGGCGGCTGACGTTGTGGCGCTCCATGAACTCGCTCATGTCGATCTTGATGAGCGCGTCCTCGGAGCCGAAGAGGAAGTCGGCGAGGCTCTTGGCGAGCTCGGTCTTTCCGACTCCGGTGGGCCCCAGGAAGATGAACGAGCCGATCGGCCGCTTGGGATCCTTCAGCCCGGCACGCGCCCGCCGGACCGCCTTGCTGATGGTCTCGATCGCCTCCTGCTGGCCGATGACGCGGGCGTGCAGCGCCTCCTCCATGTGCAGCAGGCGCTCCGATTCTTCCTGGGCGATGCGCGTGACAGGAATGCCCGTCCACATCGCGACGACCTGCGCGATGTCCTCCTCGGTCACGTCAGGGACGTTCTTCGCCTGCGTGGCGCGCCACTCCTCGCGCAGCCGATCCAGGTTCTCGCGTGCCGCGGCCTCGGCGTCGCGGAGGCCGGCAGCGACCTCGTAGTCCTGCCGGTTGATCGACTCGTCTTTCTCCTTGGTCACGCGGTCCAGCTCGCGCTGCGCCTCCTTCAGCTCGGGCGGCGAGGAGCTGTTGCGGAGCCGGACGCGGCTGGCGGCCTCGTCGATCAGGTCGATCGCCTTGTCGGGCAGGTGGCGGTCCGTGATGTAGCGAATGGAGAGGTCGGCGGCCGCGCGAACCGCCTCATCGGTGATCCGGACACGGTGGTGTTGCTCGTAGCGCTCCCGGATGCCGAAAAGGATCTCGACCGTCTGCTCGAGTGTCGGCTCCTCCACCATCACCGGCTGGAAGCGACGCTCCAGCGCGGCGTCGCGTTCGATGTACTTGCGGTACTCGTCGAGGGTCGTCGCGCCGATGCACTGCAACTCCCCCCGCGCGAGCGGCGGCTTCAGGATGTTCGCCGCGTCGATCGCACCCTCGGCCGCGCCCGCGCCGACCAGCGTGTGCAGCTCGTCGATGAAGAGCACGACGTCGGTGGTGCTGCGGAGCTCCTCGATGATCTTCTTCAGGCGTTCCTCGAACTCGCCACGGTACTTGGTGCCGGCGACGAGCGATCCGATGTCGAGCGTCAGCACGCGCTTGTTGGCGAGCGTGTCAGGGATGTCCCCCGCCACGATCCGGTGGGCGAGCCCCTCGGCGATGGCGGTCTTGCCGACGCCCGGCTCGCCGATCAGCGCGGGATTGTTCTTCGTCCGGCGCGACAGGATCTGGATGACCCGTTCGATCTCCTTCTCACGGCCGATGACGGGATCGAGCTTGCCCAGCCGGGCGGCCTCCGTCAGGTTCACCCCGAGCTGGTCGACGGTCGGCGTCTTGCTCGCGCGCTTCGTGTCGGCGGCCGGCCCGGCCGAGCTCGACTGCGAGAGCACGCGGATCACCTCGTGGCGCACCTTGTCCAGGTTGACGCCGAGCGACTCCAGGACGCCTGCGGCGATCCCTTCGCCTTCGCGCACGAGTCCGAGGAGGAGGTGTTCGGTGCCGATGTAGTTGTGGCCCAGCCGACGCGCCTCGTCGATGGCGAGCTCGATGACGCGCTTGGCGCGCGGCGTCAGCCCGACCTCTCCCACCACCGGCCGGTCGCCCCGCCCGATGATGAACTCCACCGCGGTGCGCACCTTGGGGAGCTCGACGCCCATGTTCTCGAGGACGCGGGCGGCCACGCCATCCCCCTCGCGCACGAGCCCGAGGAGGAGGTGTTCGGTGCCGATGTAGTTGTGGTTGAACCGCTGCGCCTCGTCCTGCGCGAGGGTCAGGACCTTGCGGGCGCGGTCGGTGAACTTGTCGAAACGATCCATGGAGCGAGCGCCTGTTGTTGCCGGGACGGTGGGGCACCGTTCCCGGATGCAATCCTAGCACGGGCCCCCACCGAGGCTCGGGGCCGCCCCCGGCGTGCCGGCCACGCGACGATGGCCCCGTCGGTCGCCCGGCGGGGCCTGCCCGTGACGAACGGAACGTGGCCGATCAGGCGCCGGATTTGCCTGACTCGTCCGGGGTCTGGACGGAGTCCTCCACGGGCTCGCTGTCCGCGTCGGCACGCTCGCCGCTCACCCCGGGAGCCGACACGACCGCCTGGGTCGGACGCTCGACACTCTCCTCCGGCGTGTCGGCGGCCGGTTCGTCGGCGGGAGCGGCTGCGGAAGCTTCGGCGGACGCCTCGGCAGAAGACGCCTCGGCAGAAGACGCCTCGGCGGAAGACGCCTCGGCGGAAGCGGACGCTTCCTCGGCAGGAGCGGCAGCTTCGGCAAGGGCGGACGCCGCCTCGGCGGGAGCAGGAGCGGCTTCCTCGGCAGGAGCGGACGCTTCCTCAGCAGACGTGGCCGCCGCCTCGGCAGGAGCAGGAGCGGCTTCGTCGGCAGGAGCGGACGCCGCCTCGGCGGCTGCCATCTGCTGGCGCACCTGTGCGAACGCCGCCGCGAGCGTGTTGTCGATGCCGCCCTCGGGCTCCTGGATGGCCTGCGAGAGATCGTAGCCGCGCTCCGGGCGCGGACGGCGCTCGCGCGGTTCAGGGGCGACCCGCACGGGCGCCTCCTCGGCCTGCTTCAGGCTGAGCCCCAGGCGGTGCCGCTCGGAGTCGAGCGAGATGATCTTGAGCTTGAGCGTCTGGCCTTCGTGGACCACGTCGCTCGGGTGCGCGACTCGCTGGTGGGAGAGCTCACTGATGTGGATCAGGCCCTCCAGCCCATCGCGGACCCGCACGAACGCCCCAAAGTTCACGATCTTGGTGACCGTGCCGTCGATGACGTCGCCAACCTTGAAGTCGGCGACCGTGGAGTTCCACGGGTCGGGCTGCAGGCGCCGCACGGAGAGGCTGATGCGGCCACGCTCGTGGTTGATGTCGATGACCTCAGCCTCGACCTTGTCGGAGACCCGATAGCCCGCTTCGGGGTTATTCACCTTGTTCCACGAGAGCTCGCTCTTGTGGACGAGGCCGTCGATCCCGCCGAGATCGACGAAGATGCCGAAGGGTGCGATGGAGCGCACCGTGCCGCTCACGCGCTGCCCGACCTGCAGGTTGCTGAAGAGCTCGTCGCGCTTCTCGCGGCGTTCCTCGTACAGCGCGACCTTCTCCGAGAGGATCAGGCGGTTGGCCTTGCGGTTGACCTCGAGGATCTTCAGGCGGAGCTTGCGCCCCACGTACGGCTGCAGCTTCTCGGCGATCTCCTGCGCGGCGTCACGAGGCTGCTCGTTCTGCGGACGACGCGGGAAGTCCACGATCTGGCTGATGGGGACGAAGCCCCGGATCCCGCAGTCGACGATGAGGCCGCCCTTGTTGTGATCGATCACGGGCGCCTCGATGATCGCCCCGGCGTCGAGCTGCTCCTGCATCGCGCGCCACTTGCGCTCGAGCCCCGCGCGGCGGAGCGACAGGACGGCATGGCCCTCGTTGGACTCGGGCTGCAGCACATACACCAGCACCGTATCGCCGACTTTCGGCTGCGGCTGGCTCTCCGCGTGGCGTCCGTAGATCTCCCGGTTGCTGACCACGCCTTCGCTCTTCGCGCCGATGTCCACCAGGATCTCGTCGCGGTCGACGCGGACCACAGTGCCCTCGACCACGTCGCCGTGCTTGAACGAGCGGATCTCCGCGGCCTGCTGCTGGAGCAGCTCCTCCATGGTCGTCGGCTCGGCCTGGGCGACGGCGCTCTCAGCTGCCCGCGGGGCGGCCGCGAACTCCGCGACAGAGGGGGCCGGCGGCGCCTCGACCGCTGCGCCCGACGGCTCGGTCTCGCCGCCCGATGGGACAGCGGACCCCGCGGCAGTCGCGAGGGCTGCCTCGCCGTCGGACGGGGCGGCAGCAGGCGCATCGGCAACCGCGGGCGCGGTGACGGATTCGCCAGCCCCGGCGTCTACGGCAGACACGACATCGCCTGGCGGGGCGACCTCGGCCACTTCCGCCGGGGCGACCTCGGCCACTTCCGCCGGGGCGGCCTCGGGCTCGGGCTCGCTGGCTGCCGCGGTGGCGGCCTCGGGCTCACTGGCTGCCGCCGCAGATTCCTGCGCGGTCGCCTCCGTGGTTGCTTCGTCAGCGCTGGGTTCGCTCGTCGCGACGTCAGCCGCGCGCTGCTCGGGCGCCGGGGAATCGGACCCGGCGGGCATCTGCTGCTCGGCGGCGGGCTCGTCGACGACGGCTGTCGCGACGCTCTCCTCGGGCGCATCTGCGGTCGATGCCTGTGCCTCGACCTGGGGCGCCGTCCCGCCCGTGACTTCCTGGCTCAACTGCGTGGTCTCCTTAGTTACCGCTGCCCTGCCATAGACGACGAAAGCCCGAGCCGCTGCTCAGGCTTTCCAGTTACGTCGGTCCGTCCTTGGGTGGCCCGTGCGGGCGGTGGACGCGTTCCCTCACGGTCGGCGCCCTGTTCTCTTGCTTCGTCGTCGCAGAGCCGGGCCATGCTACCACACGTCAAACACGGCGGACAACGCCCGGGCGGGCATGGCTCACGGCACCTTGAGCACCTGCCCGACCTGGATGTAGCTGGCGTTGGAGATCCCGTTGAGCTCCTGCAGCGCCTTGACGGTCGTGTGGTACCGCACGGCGATGGCGTAGAGCGTGTCGCCCTTTTTCACACGGTACGTGCCGGTCGCCACGACCGGTGGAGACGCCGGGGGCGCCGTCGGCGGGGCGGCCGGCGTCGCGGTCGGCGGGGACGAGGGCGGCGGCGCAGGCGTGGCGGTGGCGATCGGCGCACTGGGGCTCGTCACCGGGGAGGGGGTCTGCGTCGCAACGACCGCTGACGGCGCGATCGACGGGCTGCCGATGACCTGCCCGCCGGCGCCCTGGCCGGGCAGTCTGGCGAACGCGAGCGCGGCCGCGGCGACCACGATGACGAGCACCAATCCGAGCTGGCTGGAACGCTGGAGGTTCCCGCGGCGCACACCAGCCCAGCGGCGTGCTGCGGGCCCCTCCATGACGAGCGGTATCGTGCGCACGATTGGGCGCCGGGGTCCGCTCTCCGCGAGCCCGGCGGCCGCGCGCAGCTCCTCGCGGACCCTGGTCGCCTCCAGGTAGGCCGGGCAGGCGGTGAAGAGCGACTCGAGGCAGAGCCTGCGCTGCTTCTCCGTGGTGAGGCTGCCCGGCGGACGGACTGCGGTGCACCGATGTGCACGGTCGGGCTCGGCCGAGCGCCATCGACCGTCGGGCGCGATCAGGTACGGACAGCCCCGCCACGCACCGTGCGAGGCAATGTCCCCGGCGGCCTCGACCGAGGCTGGCTCTGCAACGGACTCAGGGAGCTCGTCCCGCGGGACCGGATGCTGCCCCGCAGCCCCGGTCGCATCGCCCTCTGCCGCGGCCCCGGGCGGCATATCGTTCACGGACAGCGCCACCCGCGCAAACCGCCAGCTCGGGTCCGCGCGGCGGACGCGCAGCGCACGCGCCGCACGCTCTCCCGGCCCGACGCCGGCGGGCCTGCGGCAACGACCGGTGCGGTCGGAACGCGCAACGGAGCGCCGACCATCGCTTGCCGTGGCAGAGCAGCCGCGACCGTCCAGCCCACCGCCCCGGCGGCGCGGGACATCGTCACGGTGGGAAAGCCAACACACATCGGCCGGGCGAGTGCCTGCATCCGGCCCATGATACCGATACCCCGGCCCCGAGGAGGCACCCCGGTCCGGGTCGAGGTCGCCCTCGGCGTCAACGCGAGGTCTTCCTCGGCCCCGGCGCGACACCGGGAATGCTGGAAACGCAAAAGCCCTGGCGACGACCTATTTTCCCGAAAGGCTGCCCTCTCAGTATCTTCGGCGCTGGAGAGCTTAACTTCCGTGTTCGGGATGGGAACGGGTGTGGCCTCTCCGCTACAGTCACCAGGA
>JBJKRK010000356.1:0-18162 GCA_046704705.1 Candidatus Limnocylindrales bacterium
CTCGGCCCCTGTCGCATCGGCCGCGCCTTCCTCGGCTCCTGCGAGCGCGGCTCCCAGCGCGGCAGCGTCGGCGGCGCCCGCGGCATCCGCGGGCACGGGAGCGGCGGCCTCGTTCACGCCGCCCAACCTGTCCGGCGACACGATCCGGATTGCCATCGGCGCGGCACCCCAGTTGAGCGACACGAAGGTCGAGTTGATGTCGCAGATCCTGCAGTCCTGGGGCGCGACCACCTCGATCGTCAACCAGACGGGTGACCCGGCGGCCGTTCGGGTGATCCTGGCGGGCCAGGCCGAGGTCGGCGCGATCGCCGTCTCCACGGCGATCAACTCGGGCCTGCAGGTCTTCGGGCCGGCCCAGCCCCGCCTGGACTACGACTTCATGGGCGCCCCGGCGCTCAAGACCATGCAGGACCTGCCCGGGCACATCTACGGAACGTCCAACGTGCACGGCCTGGAAGCGCTCATGTTTGCGGACCTGCTGCAGAAGTACAACATCAAGCCCTCGTCGGTGAAGGTCACGCTGGCTGGCGGCGCGTCGGTCCGCGTGAGCGCGATGCTGGCGCACCACATCGACGCCACCTTCGTCCACAGCGAGGACGTCTCGAAGCTGACCTCCGCGGGCTTCAACATCCTGGCTGTGATGTCCAAGACCGCGCCGGAGCTGGCCGACTCGTTCCTGGGCGCGTCGCCGGCGTGGCTGCAGGCGCATCCGGCCGAGGCCGCAGCCGTTGACGAGGCCTGGATCCAGGCCGCGCAGATCTTCAACACCAACAAGAGCCAGTGGGTCGCCGCGGCCGTGAAGTACGCGGGTGGCACCTCCGCCGATGCGAGCGCCGAGTACGACATCCTGCTGAAGGCCAATACCTTCCCCGTGGCCAAGGATGTCTTCACCGCCGCCTCGGCGCAGGCGCAGGAGAACCTCGCCGGCAAGGTGGGTGCCATCACGAGCTCGCCGCCGCTCAGCAAGTGGTTCGACGCGACCCCGTGGGACCAGGCGTGCGCGGCCATGGGCGTGCAGTAGCCGAAGACACCGCGACGCGTCGCCTGGCTCCCCCCTCGGGCGACGCGTCGCAACCTCACAGCTCGCGTCGATGAAGCTTTCGGTGCTCGTCGCGCGATACGACCGGAACGTGGCCCTGCTCGATGGTCGCGTTCCGGTCGACGGCGTCCAGCTCGACACTCGGGTCGAGAACGACGATCGCGCCCGGCAGCGCATGGGGCTGTCCGGCGCGTTCGATGTCTGGGAAGCGTTCGCCGGACGGTATCTCGTCGATCACGACGCCGGCCGGCGGGAGTTCGTGGCGCTTCCGGTCTTCCCCAAGCGGACGTTTCGCCATTCCGCGATCTACGTCCGACGGAACGGACCCGTCCGGTCCCCCGCGGACCTCCACGGGCGGCGGGTAGGGCTCCAGCACTGGGCGACCACGGCAGCCCTGTGGGCGAAGGGCATCCTCGCCGAGGACCACGACATCGACCTCCGCGCGATCAGCTGGCTGCAGACGTCGCCGGACGAACCGGCATGGTCACGCCCGGCCTGGCTCCGGCTCGAGCAGGCGCCCGGCGGCAGCGATCTCGCCACGCTCCTCGCGCAGGGCGACATCGACGCGGCCATCACGTCCGAGGCCTGGGTGCCGTACGAGCACCCGGAGTTCGACTTCCTGTTTCCCGACTACGGAAACCGGGAACGCCGCTATTTCGCGCGGACGCGGATCTTCCCGATCATGCACGTGCTGCTCGTGCGCCGGTCGATCCTGGACGCCGACCCGTCGCTGGGCATGCGGCTGTTCGATGCCTGGACCGCGGCCAAGCTCGAGTGCCTGGCACGGCAGGCCCGGGATCGACTGGTCGTCTCATCCATGTGGTACCAGAGCCTGCTCCAGGAGGAGCGGACGGCGATGGGCTCGACGGACACCTACCCGTGGGGCCTGCGCCGGAGCAGGCACGAGGTTGCGAAGCTCGTCGAGTACGCCCTCGCGCAGGGACTTCTCAGCGTTCGCTGGCAGCCCGAAGCTCTCTTCCATCCGTCGACCCTGCAGAGCTGAGCGTCGACCCTGCAGAGCTGAGCGGGAGCGGGATTCGTTTCCCGCGGTGGTGGGTCCCACGGTGGCGGGTCCCGTTCGCCCAGTCGTTTCCCGCGGTGGCGGGTCTCGTTCCCCCAGTCGGGTCTCGTTGTCCCAGTCGGGGGCCTCGGTTTCCCCCGTCGAGGGCGCCCGCGCGCGATCACCAGGCCCGCGCCTCGTGTGTGCGCGCCCCGTGGGCTCTCTCGCAGACTCAGCCCGTCTCCTGCTGCACGAGCCGTTCGTGTTCCTGCGCCCGCGCCGCGCGGTGGGTCGCCATCTCGCTCGCGCTTGGCAGCAACAGCGCGGCAAGGCCGATCGCGATGAGCGTGACGAGCACGATGAGCAGGAAGACGGCGTTGTACGCATGCAGGACCACCGCGCGCGATGGACCCGTTCCGGTCGGGCTGAGGGCTCCCGCCTGCGCCACGACGATCGCGGTGAGGGCGGCCACGCTGAAGGATCCGGCCAGCTGGCGGGAGGTGGACCGCAGCGCGGTTCCGCGCGCGAGCAGGCGTTGTGGGAGGGAGTTCATCCCGGCCACCACGCTCGGTGTCATGGCGAGCCCGTTGCCCACCCCCTGGAGCGTCACGATGCCCGCCACGGCCCAGAGCGACGTCCCGAGCGTCAGGCGCGACAGCAGCCAGGCCGCGACGCCGATGCAGGCGAGGCCCGCGACCACCGGGATGCGGGCGCCGATCCGGTCGACGAGACGGCCGGCCACGGGCGCCACGGCGGCGGCGCCGAACGCGGCAGGCGTGAGCACCAGGCCCACCGTCAGGGCCGACATCCCGCGCAGCGTTTCCAGCTCGAGCGGGATGAACACGAGCCGGGCGAACTGCGCCGAGACGAGCGCCGCGACGATCACCAGCGTGATGCGGAAGGCGGGGATGCCGATCATGCGCAGGTCGATGAGCGGGTCGCGCTGGCCGAGCTCGTGGCGCGCGAACAGCGCGAGCAGCACGAGCGCCACGGCGAAGAGGGCGAGGGTGGGAAGGGCGGTCCAGCCCCACGAGTTCGCCTCCGAGATCGCGAGCAGCAGTGCGGCCAGCCCCACTGTGACGAGTCCGAAGCCAGGCACGTCGAACGGCCGCGGCTCGTGGAAGCCGGCGAGATGCAGCACGCGCGCGCCGACGATCACGCCGACGACCCCGATCGGCACATTGAGGAAGAAGAGCCAGCGCCAGCCCAGCTGCGTCACGATCAGGCCGCCCAGCGTTGGCCCGATGGCCGGTGCGGCCATGATCCCGACGGTCCAGATCCCCATGGCCATGCCACGCCGATCCGGCGGGAACTGCTCGTAGACCATCGCCATGCCGACGGGGAAGATCGCGCCTCCGCCGAGTCCCTGGATGATGCGCGCCCCCACGAGGGCGGGAAGCGAGGGTGCCACGGCGGAGAGCAGCGAGCCCGTGGTGAAGAGCGCCAGGCTGGCAAGGAAGACGCGCTTGCGCCCGACGCGGTCGGCCAGCCACCCGGTGACCGGCTGCACCACCCCCAGCGCCAGCAGGTACCCCGTGATCACCCAGTCGACGCCCGAGAGGGCCTGGAGTTCGCTCCCGATCTGGGGCAACGCGATCGTCACGATGGTCTGGTCGAGGGCAACCATGAACGTGCCGATCATCACGGCGCCCATGGAGATCCAGCGGGCGCGCTCCAGCGCTCGCTCCGACGTGACCCTCCGACTCACCGGCAGGCCGCGCGCTGGGCGAGCCTGGCGCCGTCTGGCAGCTTCTGAACTACTTTCATCGACTTAATTGTCGCGCCAGTCCCGGGAGCCGTCCTGTCAGCGCCCGCCGACGACGCATCGCCGTGCGCCTGTGGGACCGGGGCGCCCGGCTGCAGAGTGGCGCCGCTCCAGGGGTGGCGAGCCGGTAGAGTCGGGCGTGTGCCCCAGCCAGGTTTTGCCCGCATGAACGCATTCGCGCGCCTGCGCCCGTCGGCGGACGGCGTCATGTCGCCCGGGCGCCGGGCGCTCACCGCGGGCCTCTCGCTCACCGTGACGCTGGCGGCATTCGAGGCGCTGGCGGTCGCGACGATCATGCCGATCGCGGCGCGGCAGCTGAACGGCGTTCCGCTGTACGGCTGGACCTTCAGCGCCTTCTTCCTGGGGAACCTCATCGGGATCGTGCTCGCGGGCGAGCAGGTGGACCGCTTCGGGCTCCGTCGGCCGTATGCGCTGGGGATCGTGTTGTTTGCGGCCGGCCTGTCGGTCGGCGGGCTGGCGCCCTCCATGCCCATCCTGGTGGCCGGTCGCGCGGTGCAGGGGATCGGCGCCGGCGCCATTCCCGCCGTCGCGTATGTCAGCATCAGGCAGCAGTACCCGGAGGAGCTGCGGCCCCGCATGTTCGCCATCCTGTCGAGCGCGTGGGTGGTCCCAGGGCTGATCGGGCCCGCCCTCGCGGGGCTGGTCGGCGACCACCTGGGATGGCGTGCCGTCTTTCTCGGCCTGCTCCCGCTCACCGCTCTGGCCGCGCTGATCTCGCTCCCGGCCCTGCGGGGGATCCTGACGGCGACGGACCCTCCGGCGCTCGAGACGCAATCGGCCGCTTCGAGGGGGACGCAGGCGGCTGCGCCGACCTCAGGGCGGCTGCTGCGGGCGGTGCGGGTGACGATCGGGGCCGGCCTCGTGCTGGCCGCCCTCACGCGCCCGGAACCGCTGCTCGCCGCTGCGTTCGGCGTCGCGGGCCTCACCCTGGGACTTCCGGCGCTGCGCGACCTCGTGCCCCCCGGGACGCTCGTCGCTCGGCCGGGCCTGCCCGTCACGGTCCTGCTGCGCGGCGTCCTCACCTTCGGCTACGCGGGGACGGAGACATTCATCCCTCTGACACTCGTCACGCTGCGCGGCACCTCGGCGACCGCGGCCGGGCTCGCGCTGACGGCCGCCACGCTCACGTGGTCCGGTGGCGCGTGGGTACAGGCCCATCGGATCGGGATCTGGGGCGCACGGCGCCTGATCCGTGGCGGCTTCGTGCTCCTGGTGATCGGCATTCTTGCGGTCGCGACGGTTGTCTGGCCGCTGGTTCCGCTGCCCGTGGCGGTGGCCGCCTGGGCGATCGCGGGGCTGGGGATGGGGCTTGCGTACGCGCCGATCACGCTCACCGTCCTCGAACTCGCTCCCCCGCAAGAGGCGGGAACGGCGACCGCCGGATTGCAACTGAGCGATGTGCTGGGGACCGCCCTGGGGGCGGGGGTGGGGGGAGCGATCGTCGCGTTCGGCAGCGCCGCCGCCTGGGACCCGCACGTGGCACTGCTGGTCACGTTCTGCCTGGCGGCGGCGGTCACGATCGTCGGGCTCTTGCTCGCGGGGCGCCTGCGGGCGGCCTGACCGGGCAGGCGCGCGAGGATTGCGCCGCATGTGAACTCGCGAGAGGCGAGCCGTCTGCGAGCGATCCGCGTGCCGCACAGCCCCAAGAAGCACCGCCACACTCGCACCGCCCACGACGCACAGCCGGAGCGGGGCGCACAGGAAACGGGGCGCACGGGAAACGCCGCGCATGAGAAACGGGGCGCACAAAAAGAGGAGCGGGGCGCCACTGGCGATGGACCCCGCTCCCTCTGCAGAACGGGCATGGAGGAGGAAGTGCCCGTTCGTTGGTCACGATTCTTCGGTGGACTGGTGTCGCGGACATGGGCCGCGTGGCCTGTCCTGTGTACTGCATCTGCCCTGATCGAGGCATCCCCATGCCTCGGCGTGCCGGGCGAGCGTGTGGAGCGCCGCTCGCCCGCGCCTCGTCCCGGCGTGCGCGATCGACTGACGCGCAAGGGGAGGTCGTTCAGCCCTTGCTCGGGGCGAGCCGGCATGCGAGCCTCGACGGCGCGAGGGAGGTGCGCGATGCGCTGGTCGCTCATCAGGGGAGCAGGTCTGGCCGGGGTCGGGATCGCGACCGTCGCCGCCGCGGCGCGGCGGGCCGAGGAGCGCGCCCTGACGTCGTTCTATGCAGCCGGCGAACACGGCGCGCCGGTCTGGGAGGTTCGCGAGGCCCGCGTCCGGCCACCCGCCTACCTCCATCGCAGCGAGGGATTCTCGGCGCTGTACCCGGTGGATGCAGCGGCGGTCGTGGCGATGCTCCCCCCGACCGAGCTCCTGCCGGTCCGACTGACCGGCGGGCGTGCCGCCCTGATGATCGCTGCGTACCGGCACCATGAGATCAGCATCGCCGCGGCGGACGGATCGACGGTAACGATTAGGCCGTACGGGGAGATCGTCATCGGCGTGCCGGTGACGCGCCGGCCCGCGCCGCCGATGCTTCCGCTGGCCTTCCCCGCGCGCTACGGCACCGGCACCTTCGTGCTCCACGTCCCGGTCACGACGCGGCTGGCCCGCGACCTGGATCGCGCGTGGGGTCTGCCGGCGTTCGTGGCCGACATGGAATTCGACGAGGCGCCGGCCGGCTGCGGCGTGCGCCTGTCCGAGGGTGGGCTGCACATCCTCACGCTGCGGGTCCGGGCCGCGGGGCGGGTCGCATTCGATCGCGCGCCCACCGTCCTCTACGGGGCCCGAGATGGAGCGTTGCGGGTGGTCACCATGCCCGCGCTCGCGTACCGGCAGCAACGCCCGGGCGGTGCGGCCGCCGATCTGGAGCTCGGCGAACACCCGGTCGCACGCGAGCTGCGGCGGCTCGGGGTGTCCGGCCGCGTCGTGATGAGCCGGCGCACGCTCGTCATGCGTGCCAGCAGGCCGGCCGGGCACGTGCTGGGTGAGGCACCGCCCTTCCCCGGCTACAGCGGATCCGAGGCAGACGCTGGGCAGTACACGGTGCGCCACGCTGACGGCGAGTCGATCGACCAGTACGCCGGCCTGGACGCGGTGGAGTACCAGGTCACTCGAGCCCTCACGCCGGCGCCGGGGCGAGCGGGACCTGCGACCCGGGTGGGGTTGATGACCGACGATGCCGAGGATCTGACCGCCCTCGGTCTCTCCTGACGGACGCTCGCCCCCGGGCCAGGTGGCATGTTGGCCGACCGCGGCCCCATGGCTGGTTGTGCGCCGCATCCCTCGGACGCCGCTGCAGCAGGCGACTGTTGCGTCGGCCGGATCGTCACGTCGGCCCGGACCGTCACGTCGGCCCGGATCGTCACGTCAGCCCGGACCTGGGACAATCCGGCCATGGCGCAGCTGGAGGTTCGCGTTCACCCCGCGGAGCACGGATGGCGCGCGGAGGTGGCGGTGCGTGAGGGTTCGACGCAGACGACCCACCAGGTCACGCTCTCCCCCGCCGACCTGGAGCGGCTCGATCCCGGGGCATCCGACCCGAGCGGGCTGGTGCGCGAGAGCTTCGTCTTCTTGCTCGAGCGTGAGCGGAAAGAGTCCATCCTCCGCTCGTTCGCGCTCCCCGTCATCGGCCGCTACTTTCCCGAATACGAGCGGGAGATCCGACGCCGGCTGGGCCGCTGACCGTGGCGAGTGCGGGCGCGTGGCGGGGCGGCTCCCTGCTTCGGTGGAGAGCATGAGCAGGCGCGTGCGGTCGCGCAGGCTCCGCCCGCGTTGCGCCGGCAGCCGTGTGCGGTGCCGCGGCCGCCGCCCGCGTTGCGCCGGCAGCCGTGTGCGGCACGACGAGAGGGCCCCACCATGCGATCGCTCTACGTCGAGATGCTCGGGACGGGGCCCAGGCTCGTGCTCGTGCACGGGAGCATCAGCCCGGGCTGGGCGACATGGGCAGCGCAGCGCCCGCTGGCCACACGCTTCAGGCTGGTCGTGCCCTGGCGCAGCGGGTATGCGCCCAATCCGCCGCTCGAGCGGATCGACTTCGAGCGGCAGGCGGACGAGATCGCGTCGCTCCTCGAGCCCGGCGACCACCTGGTGGGTCACTCGTACGGCGGCGTCGTCGCCGCCCTTGCGGCGGTCCGTCAGCTCGATCTCGTCCGGTCGCTGACGGTCATCGAGCCACCCGCGCTCGGCATGGCAGGCGGCGACCCGGCCGTCGTGAGCGCGTCGCTGCGCCTGGATCTCCTGTTCGCCACGGAGCGCGATCCGGAGCGCTTCCTGGGGGGTTTCCTGCGCCTTGTCGGCGGGACGCCGCCCCGCCGGGCTCTCTCCCCCGGCGTGGAAGCAGGCGTGCGCGCGCTCATGAGCGAGCGACCGCCGTCCGAGGCACGCATCCCGCTCGCCCGGCTGGCGGGGGCGTCGTTCCCCCGGCTCGTCGTCTCCAGTGGGGCACAGCCGGCCTTCGAGGCGATCTGTCACGTCCTGGCCGCGGGCATGGGCGCCGAACGCGCCATCATCCCGGGGTCAGGCCATGCGGTGCAGTTCACGGGCGCGCCCTTCAACGAGCGGCTTGCCATGTTCGTGGACCGCGCCGAGGCAGCCATCCCGGAGTCCGCCGGAACGGAACGGGGGGAGGCAGGATGACGAACGTGCCAGCCATCGACCCGCACGATCCGGGCGCCGATGCCGCTGCCGCGCGCGCCGGGCAGTACGGCGACGCGGCGGCCGTGCCGATCACTCTTGCCGGGGGCGGCACGGTCCGCATCGGGACAGCCTCATGGACCGATCCCACCATGACCGCCCAGGGGGTGTTCTACCCGCCGGACGCACATACCGCCGAGGATCGGCTGACCTACTACGCGCAGCAATTCCCTGTCGTGGAGGTGGACGCGACCTACTACGCGCCGCCGGTCGCCCGCACCGCGGCGCTCTGGGCGAAGCGCACGCCGCCCGACTTCGTCTTCGACGCGAAGACCCACGCGCTGATGACCGGCCAGCCCACCGAGACGCGTCGCCTGCCGAGGGCGCTCCGCGAGGCGCTTCCCGCCGAGCTCGCGGCGAAGCCGCGCCTGTACGGCAAGGAGCTGCCGGAAGAACTGTGGGCGGGCGTGTGGAAGCTGTTCCTCGAGGGGCTGGAGCCGCTGCGCAGCGCCGGGCAGCTCGGCTCGATCCTGCTGCAGTACCCGCGCTGGTTCTTTCCCTCCAGCGAAAGCCGCGACGCGATCGTCGAAGCACAGGGCCGGCTCGAGGGGCTCGCCTGCGCCGTGGAGTTCCGCAACGGTACCTGGCTCAACGAGAAGAACGCCGAGCGCACGCTGGCCTTCCTGGCCGACCATGCTCTGCCGCTCGTGATGGTGGACGAGCCGCAGGGATTCCGGAGCAGCGTTCCGCCGACTGTCGCCGTGACCTCGTCCGAGCTCGCCATCGTGCGCTTCCATGGCCGGCGTGCGGACACGTGGGAGGCCCGCGGCGTCACGCCGAGCGAGCGGTTCCGCTACCTCTACGATCGCGGCGAGCTGCGCGCGTGGGTGCCGCGTATCCGACAGGCGGCGGCCGCGGCACGCGACGTGCACGTCCTGATGAACAACTGCTTCGCGAACTACGGGACGACGAACGCGCGCGAGCTCGCCGCGTTGCTCGCCGACGTCCGGCTGGGCGACGACTAGTCGCCTGCCGCACGGCTTCGGCCGCCGCGTCCCGGTCAGCCGGGCTCCCCCAGCACCTCCGCCACGAGGCGGCGCATACGCCGGTGATGGGGACCGGCCCAGTAGACGGCACCGCACGAGGCGCACCGCCGGAACGCGTCGTAGTGATGCAGCGTCAGCGGCTGCAGGCTGGCGCGCACCTGCGCCACGTCGACGGGCTCGATGCTGCCGTTGCACCGCATGCAGCGAGTGAACGGCGCGGCCAGCGGCGCCAGCCCGAACCGATCGACGACCTCACGGAGCTGTGCCCGCGGCCGGACTGCACGCACGTAGTAGCCGTGCATCACGATGCTCCGCTTGAGCAGGCCGCGGTCCCGGGTGAGCAGCGCGCGCCGCTCGACCGCCGCGCTGTTCGCGAGCGCTTCGTCGCCGGCGTCGCTGCCGTACCGGGTGTCGAAGCCGAGCATGCGCAGGTACGCGGCGAGCCGGCCGAGGTGGATGTCGAGGACGAAACGCGGTTCCGACAGGGGCGGCGGACCGACGCGCACGACAGGCACGGGATCGCTGGGCGCACCCAGCGGCCAGACCGTGACATGGTCGCCCTCCCGCAGGCGATAGGCGAAGTCGACGGCGGTTCCATCGACCACGATCGCATCGACCTCCGGGTGAGGGACGCCGAGGGCCTCGATCGCGTCCCTGACGGCCGGGCGACCGTCGAAGCGGTAGACGAGCGCGGTGCCCCGGCGGTTCGGCCGCAGGTGGTCGTTCAGCGTGCCCTGGAAGCGGAACTCGGCGTAGTGCATCGCGGCGGGGTGCGAATCTCGGCGTGCTCGGGCAGAGTATGAGCGCCATCTCGTCGATCGTCCTAGACTGACGCCATCCGGCAGGGTGCCGTCCCTGGCGCGTCCCACCTGAACAGGTCGATGGCCGAGCTGCTCTCCCCACCCGCGCGCAACGTGACGGCGGTCCGCACCGTGGCGGTGCGCGGCCGCAGCGTGCTGGCGCGCCCGGACCGCCTCGCCGGCGAGGAGCCCATGGAGATCCGCGCCGCGGGGCCCGGCCAGGCGCCCGTGAGCGTCGCGGTGACGATGCGGACGCCGGGGAACGACGAGGAGCTCGCGGTCGGGTTCCTGCACAGCGAGGGGCTGCTCGATCCGAACGATGTCGTGTCGGTCGAGCTGGCATCTCCGGCGGAGGTGGCGTACCCCGACAACGCCGTGACCGTGCGACTTGCCACTCCGTTCGATGCGAACCGAGTGGCGGCGCGCCACTTCGTGGCGAGCGCGAGTTGCGGAATCTGCGGCAAAGCGTCGCTCGACGACGTGGAAGTGCGCTGCGGGGTGCTCCCGCCGGGCCCGAGCGTGCCACGCACGGTGCTGGGCTCGCTGCCCGATCGGCTGCGCGAGGCGCAGCGCATCTTCCAGGCGACCGGTGGACTGCATGCCTCGGGCCTCTTCGACCCCGAGGGCCGGTTGCTCACCGTTCGCGAGGATGTGGGGCGGCACAACGCCCTGGACAAGTGCATTGGCGCGATGTTTCTCGCGGGGAAGCTGCCGCTGCGGCAGGCGTTGCTGATGGTCTCAGGGCGGGTGAGCTTCGAGATCGTGCAGAAGGCCGCCACGGCGGGTATCCCCATCGTGTGCGCCGTCTCCGCACCGACCGATCTTGCCGTGGACGCCGCCACACGCGTCGGCATGACGCTCGTGGGGTTTCTCCGCGGCGACGGATTCAACATCTACTGCGGCGCAGAGCGGATCGAACTGGAGGGCTGACATGGCGACGACCAGGCAGCACACCCGAAATGGATCGGCTGGGGACGGGCGCACGCCGGCCGATCCGCCCGACGGGCGGCCCGGGGACGGACGGGCGTCGGCCGAACCACACGGTGTGTCGCAGGGCGACGGGCAGGCGAAGTTGTCCGGGCCCGGTCCGCATCACGAGCACCTGTGGAACGTCCAGCGGCGCAAGCCACGTCGGATCGCCCCGGAGCTGTGGCACCACTGGCGGCCGAACGGCATCGGCCACGTCAAGCCCAACCACTACCTGGAGATCGCGGAGACCGTCCGCGACAACCTCGATGCGCTGCCCTACGCCTGGCGCATCCTGAGCCAGGGCGTCTGCGACGGTTGCGCCCTCGGGGTTGCCGGCTTCCACGACTGGACGATCGACAGCGTCCACCTCTGCACCATCCGCCTGAACCTGCTGCGGCTGAACACCATGCGCGCGTTCGATCCCGCGCTGCTCGCCGACGTGACGCCGCTGCGCGCGAAGAACGGCCGCGAACTGCGCAGCCTCGGACGCCTCGGCTACCCCATGATCCGCCGGCGCGGCGAGCCGGGGTTCCGCCGGATCGGCTGGAGCGACGCGCTCGATCTGGTCGCCGGGCGCATCCGCGACGCGGGCCCCGACCGGATCGGCTTCTACCTGACCTCGCGCGGCATCACCAACGAGACGTACTACGTCGCGCAGAAGGTCGCCCGCTTCCTCGGCACGAACAGCGTGGACAACGCCGCACGCGTCTGCCACTCGCCTTCGACGGCGGGCCTGAAGTACGCCCTGGGCGTGGCCGCCACCACGATCTCCTACGCGGACGTCATGCAGAGCGACCTCGTCGTGCTGGTCGGCTCGGACATCGCCAACTCGCAGCCGGTCTTCATGAAGTACCTGTACGAGGCCCGCAAGTGCGGCACGAAGGTGGCCGTCGTGAACCCGTACCGCGAGCCGGGCCTCGAGCGGTACTGGGTCCCCTCGAGCGCGGAGAGCGCGCTCTTCGGCACGAAGATGGCCGACGAGTTCTTCCACGTGAACACGGGCGGCGACATCGCCTTCATCAACGGCGTGCTCAAGGTGCTCATGGAGGAGCACCTGATGGACGAGCGCTTCATCGACGAGCACGCGGCCGGCTTCGATGCCCTGCGCGCCTCGCTCGACGCGCAGCCCTTCGAGATGCTGGAGCGAGTGAGCGGCGTGTCCCGCGCCGAGATGACGCGCTTCGCGCACCTGTATGCCGGGGCGACCTCGGCGATCTTCATCTGGTCCATGGGTGTGACCCAGCACGTGTGCGGCAGCGAGAACGTGCGCGCGATCATCAACCTCGCGCTGGCGCGCGGGAACGTCGGCCGACCCGGCGCCGGGCTCATGCCCGTGCGGGGGCACTCCGGCGTGCAGGGGGGCGCGGAGATGGGCGCGTACGCGACCGTGCTCCCCGGCGGTGCGCCGGTCACGCCCGAAGGCGCCCGGGCGCTGTCGGAGCAGTACGGGTTCGAGGTCCGCGGCGAGCGCGGTCTGACGGCTGCCGAGATGATCGAGGCCGCCGGCCGCGGCGAGATCGACGTGCTCTACTCCAGCGGCGGCAACTACCTGGACGTTCTGCCCGATCCGGCGGCGGTGCAGGCCGCGCTGGAGCGTGTGCCGCTCCGCGTGCACCAGGACATCGTGCTCTCGAGCCAGATGCTGCTCGATCCAGCGGACACGGTGGTCCTGCTGCCGGCCCGCACGCGGTACGAGCAGGTCGGCGGCGGCACCGAGACAACCACCGAGCGCCGCGTCATCTTCAGCCCACGCATCAAGGGCCCGCGGGTGGGCGAGGCGCGCACGGAATGGGAGATCTTCCTGGACCTTGCCCGCCGCGTCGACCCGGAGCACGCGCACCTCGTCGAGTTCCGTGACGCGCAGTCGATCAGGGAAGAGATCGCCCGAGTGATCCCGTCGTACGCCGGCATAGAGAAGCTGCGTCGTTCGGGGGACAACTTCCAGTGGGGCGGTCCGCGCCTGTGCGACCGCTGGGTCTTCCCGACCGCCGACGGCAGGGCGCACTTCAACCCCGTCGAGCCACCGGAGCTGTCGCTCGGGGACGGCCGGTTCATCCTCTCGACGCGCCGGGGGAAGCAGTTCAACTCGATGATCGTCAAGGAAAGGGACCCGCTCACCGGCACGCACCGCGACGCGATCTTCATCGCGCGCGAAGACGCCGCCGCGCTGGGCGTCGACGAGGGAGACCCCGTCGTCGTTCGGTCCGACCACGGCGAGATGACGGCCCGGGTGCACGTCGCGCAGATCAAGCCGCGCAACGTGCAGATGTTCTGGCCTGAGGCGAACGTGCTGATCAGGCCCGGCCTCCGCGATCCGGTCGCGCTGATTCCCGACTACAACGCGGTGGTGGAGATTTCGCCGGCCGCCGAGCGGGCCGCTCGCGAGGGTACGGATCGCGCGGCCGGGATGGCGGCGCGATGAGCGGGCGGGCACCGGCTGGTGGAGACGGCGAGGCCGCAACGCGCGACGCCCCTTCCGGCGCCGTCGCGGCCTCCGAGGAGGCCGTCACCGCGACTGCCCGGGAGGCCGACCCCGCGACTGCCCGGGAGGCCGTTCCCGCGCCGCTCAGGCTCGACGCGTGGCTCGCCTTGCTCGGCAGCCAGCCCGGCATGCCGGGTGTCGCGATCGATCGGGAGGCTGAGCGCGCGCTGCTCGACCTGACCCGCGTGGCGGCGCACCGCAGCGAGCGGATCGCCGGCCCCATCACCGCCTATCTCGTGGGTCTCGCGCTCGCAGACGTGCGGCCGGCAGACCGGGCGGCACGCATTCGGACGCTCGTTTCCCGCCTCGAGGAGGAGCCGGGCTCGCCGGGGTGAGGCGAGGGGGACGGAGCGGGGAGACCGGTGCGGCGGCCATCGGCCGGGACACTCCAGGGTGCCGGGGCGACCCCGATCGGGACACCGCCGCAGACGGCCGCGCGCACGGTACGATGCTCGGCGTGGGCATCGTCGCTTGAACCGCGCGGATACCAGGCGCGGCGTGCGCGTCGCGGCGGCCTGTCTCGCGGCCCTGCTCTCCGCGGCCTGCGCGGCGCAGGTGCCGCACCAGACCGCGAGCCCGACTGTCCCGGCGGCGGCGTCGCCCGCCGTCGTGACTCCGTCGTTGCCCTCCGTCCTGCCTCCTGCGACGCCCACCGCGCTGACCTCGCCGCCGCCCGTGCCGACTTCGCCGGCGCCTTCCGCCACGCTGACGGAGCCCGACGGTGTCGCCTTCTGGGACGCCGAGCGTGGGCTGCTCGTCGCCACCCTCACCACGCCCTCGTGCAGGAGCGGCAGCGCGCCGTGCCCCGGGGGATTGATCGAGCGCACGGCTGACGGAGGACGCACCTGGCAGGTCGTCGACCGGGTGCCCGTTCCCCTCAAGGCGGTCGCGGTCACCGGGACCGACGTGGCGTGGGTGACGAGTGGGCGTTGCGCCGCGGCGAGTCCCGACTCCTGCAGCTCCGCGCTGCTGCTGCGCACGGACGACGCGGGTGCGACGTGGACCCGAGTCGCGTCCGCCACGCCCGTGACCTCGGTGTCCCCCGTGTCGGCCACGGTGGCGTGGGCCGTCGCCGGCGCCTCGGACGCCGCGTTTCCACTGGGGACGGGCCTCGTCCACAGCGTCGACGGCGGCCACAGCTGGCAACCCGCGAAGGACCCGTGCCGTGGCGGCGCGGGCGGCCTCGCCCTGTGGGCCGTCGAGTTCACCGCGGCCGAGCCGGGGTGGGCGGTCTGCGACGGTGAGCCTGCCACCGACATGCAGCCGAAGGCGATCTACAGGACCGAGGACGGCGGGGCGAGCTGGCAGCTGCAGTCCGATTGCCTGCTTCCGCCAGACGCGCAACACCCGTCCAACGTCGGCACGCTGAGCTGCATCGGATACCTCCCGGGCCTCCAGCTCCTCTCCGATGGGCATGGCTGGATGTGGGCAGACCGAGGTGGCCTCGCCTCCACGGCCGACGGCGGTCGCACGTGGACGCAGATCGCCCGCACCGTCGTGTCCGACGACGTCAACTCGGTCGTCTCGGCGTCGCTGGTGAGCGACGGCGACGGGTACGTGTTGCTCAACCACCCCGGGTCCGACGCGCAGTGCTCCCCATCGGCCTGTGGCCCGCAGCTCCTCGGCACGCGGGATGCCGGGGTCGCGTGGACCGTGGTTCACCGCTGGGCCGAGCCAGGTTCCTGATCGAGCCACGGCGCCGGGACGCGACGCGGCAGGCGCGCCACACGGGTGAGCCTCTACGGGTGACGCCGCGCGGCGCCGTAGCGGCGCTGCAGCGCGGCGTGCGAGAGCCACACGTCGCTCGAGCGCAGCGCGCCCGCTCCACGTCGCAGGCGGTCGCGACCTCCCGGTGACCAGTGCGCCATCAGCCAGCGGAGGAACCAGTCGTCGAGGCGTGTGCGCCAGGTGCGTGGCCTGGGATGGACTTCGAAGCCCACGCGCCGGGCGAGAGGGCCCATCAGCGTGAAGCCGATGTACGCGACCGGGCGGCGCTCCTCGGGCTGGCGCGCCGCCCAGTCAGCCAGGCTCCGGAGGTCGGCGCGCGCCTCGGCGAGCCCGCGCGTCTGCCACTCGGATGTCGCGACGGCGCGCATGTTCGCGTTCTCGATGTGGACCATGGCGACCGGGTCGCCGCGATGGATGGCGGTGCCGTCGGAGAGCACCACCGGCGGACCGTCGTAGCGGCCGAACTCGAGGCCGAGCACGCCGTTCCGGCGGATGGGGCGGATGCGGCGTCGCCGGCGATCGACCTGCTCCCACCGGGTCAGGATGGGGTCCAGCAGCCGAGGGGGAGTCGGCCGGTGGAAGCGCGGCTGGTCGTCCGGGACGCCTGGCGAAGGGTGCCGCGAGGAGCCCATCTCAGGCATCGCGACCGGCCCCGCGCCCCGATTCCGTGCGGCCTGCCTCCGGCATGCCAGCCTCTGACAGGCCGGTCTCCGGCTCGCGGACGTGCATCACGCCCCAGGCGCCCACCGCGAACTCGAGCGCGGCGATGAGGAAGATCGCCCGGTATCCCAGCCCGAACCGGTACTGGTTCACGAGGTCGGCGATCGGCCCGCCCAGCGCCACCGCGAGCACGCCCGCCCCGGCCGTGACGGTGTTCGAGAGCCCCAGGTACCGTCCCGCCTGGTCGAGCGGCGCGACATCGGTGAGGAGCGCCCAGTCGGCG
Organism: Candidatus Limnocylindrales bacterium; assembly: GCA_046704705.1. Lineage (GTDB taxonomy): Bacteria > Chloroflexota > Limnocylindria > Limnocylindrales > CSP1-4 > JBJKRK01. The sequence goes on from JBJKRK010000356.1 coordinate 16,375, forward strand.
GAGAGGAAGACGCCCAGCGCCAGGCCGAAGGGGATCGCGATCGGGAAGAGCAGCAGGTAGTTCGGGGCGACCGCGAAGAGGAGCGCTCCGACCGTCCCGCTCACCGCGCTCAGGGCGACCGTGCGCACGCGGCCCCAGCGGGCGGTCATCGCGCCGCCGGGGATCGCCGAGACCAGCGCGACGAGGGCGACCGTGCCGGCGAGCGGCGCAAACGCCAGCCCGGCGTTCGAGCCCAGGCCGAGCGCGTCTTCCAGGTAGTAGAAGGCGAAGGGCTGGAGCGTGCCCGCGGCCATCAGGATCGCCAGGCGGGAGAAGAGCAGCCAGAGGTAATCGCGGTGCTCGAGCACGTCGCGACCCCAGACTTCGAGCACGATGCTCCGCACCGGCGCGGTCCAGCGCGACGGATGGAGGAGCTCGCGGGCCCAGTCGACGGCGGCCGGCCTGCGCCCGGTGAGCGAGCGTCCCTCCGTCTCGTGCATCGTCACCGCCGTCACGATCGTCCCGAGCAGGAGCGAGCCGGCGGAGAAGACGACCGCCAGGGGGATGTCGCCGATCGCGAGGGCGATTCCGCTCAAGGCGACGCCCACGACCTGCCCGGCCAGGTTGCCCGCCCCGATGAAGCCGGACGCGAGGCCGCGCTCGCCGCGGGGCACCATATCGGGCAGGAGCCCCTGGTACGGGCCCTGCGCCGTGTTCGAGGCGAGCTCGACCGCCAGCATCACCACGAGGATGGCCCAGTACGCACGGGCGAACACGAGCAGGAGCAGAAGGACGGTCTGCGCGGCGACGCCCGCCACCATCAGCGGACGACGCCGTCCCCAGGGGGTCACGAGGTGGTCGCTGGCGGCCCCGCTCATGGGCTGCACGATGATGGACATCAGCGCCTGCAGCGCGGCGACGAGCGAGAGGGCCGAGGTCTTGATGGCGGGGGGCACGACGCGCTGCACGAGCGCGGGCAGCACAACGGTGGTGATGCTGCCCCAGGTGATCGACAGCCCGAACCAGTAGGCGGTCATCGCCCCGAGATCGCGCAGACCCATCCGGGCCCGCAGGTCCGCCTGTGCCTCGGAACGCGAGGTCGTCATCGCGGTCTGCTCCGATCACCCTGCCCAACGACGGCCCGCGTGCGCCGCGCCATTCCTGGTGAGTTTCCCCCGTCGGGACGCGCCGCGCAATCCGCCCCGCGATCCTCCGTCCCCCCGGCCCGTATGCTAGACGCACTCATGCGAGGCGATAGGGAGAGACGCGATGGCCCAGCAGTTCATCGTTCAACTTCGCAATGAGCCAGGCGCGCTGGCGAAGCTCGCCGAGGCGCTCGCCGCGCGGGGCGTGGATCTCCGGGCCATCGGCGGCGGCGGAATCGGCGACGTCGGCCACGTGATCATGACGACCGCCGACGACGACATGGCGCGAGCCGTGCTGGAGGCAGGTGGCTACGCGTTCATCGAGGGCGAATCGCTCCTGGCGGAGGTCGACGACCGCCCCGGCGGCATGGCGGCCGTGGCCCGTCGGCTGGCAGATGCGGGGGTGAACATCCAGGGCCACCTGTTCGTCGGCCGCTGGGGCGACCGCGCGATGTTCGCATTCGTCGTGGACGACGTGGCCCGCGCCCGGTCGGTCCTGGAGCCCTGATCGACACGACCCGGCACGCCTCCACCCGCGCGAGGGTGGTGAGCTGCGCGATCGTCGCCCTGCTCCTCGCCGCATGCGGAGGGACCTCCGGCTCCGCGCCCCCGCCCGCCCCGTCCGGGGCCGCGCCGCCGCCCGCAGGCGCCACGACGCCTAGGG
>JBJKRK010000357.1:0-3265 GCA_046704705.1 Candidatus Limnocylindrales bacterium
GCGCCAGCCCGAGCGGCAGCCCCGCGGCATCCGGCCGCGCCAGTGGGACGTCTCCGGCAACGACGCCCTTTCGGACAGGACAACAGCGGCAGCACGCTCATCTGGCTCGTGCCCGCGGCGGCCGCGCCGTGACAGCAGGACTGCCGATCCCGCGGAAGTTCTGGGCTGCGCTGACCGTCGTCGTGCTCGCGGTCATCCTCGCCGCCCAGAACTCCACGGTGCTCGTCCCGAACATCGTCGGCTACCGGCCCGTTGGCCCGAGGACCGTGGCGCTGACGGTCGGTGTCGCGCCGTGTAGCTGGACCCGTGTGACGAACGTCGCCGAGACCTCGGCCGATGTCCGCATCAAGGTGGAGACGCTCCCGTGCCCCATCCCGGGGCCCGGCACGGCAGCGCTCGAGCTGCGGGAGCTGACGGTCGCGCTCGCGAACGATCTCGGCGGCAGGGTCGTCGAGGACGCGGACGGGCACGCGATCCCGCTGCGGCCCTGAAATGTCCTCACCAGTCGGGCGTCGGGCGGGGCAATCTGTGCGACGCCCTGGCACGGCCGCGTTCCTCCTCGCGGCGATCGGCGCCGCGCAGCTCGCGCTGCTCATGCTGGCGCTGGTCCGGGTGCTCGACCCGGGATGGCCGGTGTTCGACACCATCGGCACCGTCTCCGGATTGGGGATGGCCGGGATCGCGGGCAGCGTGTCGGCACGGCAGACTGGGTCGCACCCCGCCACAGACGCGCTCACGCGCCTGGCGGCTGGCGCAGGTCTCGTCTCCGCGGGGGTCTGGTCCTCGCTGCTGGGTGGTGGGTTCTTCACCAACGACTATCTGCGCATCCTGTTGCTCGCAGGTGCGGATGTGCTCTTCGCCCTCTGGACGGTCGTGGCGGCTATCGCCTTCCGCGACGCGCGGATCCCAGGCCTGCCCGCGGCGGCAGCGCTGCTCGTCATCTGGGTCGCCCTCCAGGTGGTCTCGCTGCCCCTGCTCTTCACCCCTGTGGCCGGAGCGGGTACGGTGGGGCTGACGGCGGCCTTTACCGCCGCGCTTGCAGTCTGTTTCGGCTGGGTCGTGTTGGCCGTCTGGGAGATCTGGTTGGGCGTCAGGCTTCGCGCAGCGCGGTAGGGGAGATCTCGTGCGCCGTTCCGCCACGCCACCGTCCGTCGGGGCAGGCGCGTCCCGCACGGCCAATCGGCTGCGCGTGGCAGTGACCTTGTTTCGCCGGCCCGCCGGCCGTGCGTCGGCGGGGTGGCACGGACGTGCCCGCTCATTTCGCTGGATCGGGGAAGGCTCCTGGGGTTCGACGATGAGCTCCTGCCCGCCTGGGTTGATGTCTGACACGACCCGGAACCGCCGAGCGGCCCGACGCGTCTGGCGGGCAGCCTCATGAGCGACGAACTCCCCGTCCGCCCGTTTCGGGCCCCCCTCCGGCGCTCCAAACGCATCCCGTCCCGCGTCGTCACCATCGGCCTCCTGTTCGTTGGCGCGATCGTCGTTGCGTTCGCGGCGACCCGGATCGGCCCTCGCTCCGTGACCGGGATCGGGAACCCGGGGCCGACGGCGTCTCCGGCCGCGGTGTCGGTCCTCGACGCGCACGGCCTGCGCGCCGCGATCGAGGCCGAGCGTGCGGGCGGCCTCGCGCCGCGCGATGTGATCGCCGGCGTGACGATCGACCCTTCGCCTCGCACTCCGCCCCGCGATCGGGAGTGCGTCCCGGTCGGCCAGTGCGCGGTGATCGGCACGCTCGATGGGTTCGACCCGACGCTCGGCGTGGTGACCCTGCGGGCCACGCAGCTGACGGTGCCGCCGCCGACCGACGCCGCTGCCCTGCAGGCACCGGTTGCCCTGCGCCTCTCGGGCAGCGGTCCCATCGAGTTCCTGGGCCACGTCCGCCTCGGGCCGGCGGGTCGCGCCTTCGACGTCCCCGCGGCGCTCGCCCTGACCGAGACAGCGGCGGACGGCGAGGTGATCGCGGCGACCGGCTGGCTCGTGGGGGTCGAGGGCTTCTCGTGCGGCCCTGTGCCGCCGCCCGGGCCGTCCGTGCCCGCCCCCTTCGCTTGCCCCGTGGTTCCCGCGTTTCTGACCGCGACCCCAGTCCGCCCGGTTGCTCACATCGGCAACAGCTTCACGCTGCATGCGCCCTCCGGGGCGCTGCACCTCCAGACGGGCGCGTACCAGGAGGTCGCCCCTCAGCCCTCGTTCGACGGGGCCAACGATGTGCCCCGCCTGGGCACATACCTCCTCCGGATGGTCGCCATCGACCAGCCGAACTGCCGGCGCTGCCGGGGCTGGCTGGCCGTCGGGCGGCTCGACGCACGGGCCATGGCGGCTTCACCGGCGCCCTCGGGCTACCAGCCGCTCGTTCGCTCGACCGACGAACTCGAGCTTGCCCTTGCCAAGGACCGGGCCGCCCTCGTCGGCCAGGTCGTGTTCGTCGACGGGCGGATCGTGCCCGGCACGGCGAGCGGGTGCAGCGAGCCCGGGCCGTGCTCGCTCGGCGTGCTCGCGGGCACGTCCGAACAGGTCGTGGCGACGCCCTTCGTGGTCTCGCAACTGATCCCGGGGGACGAGGTCCCCACCATCAACGTGCTCGCGCTCCTCGTTCGGCCGAGCGGCCTCGAGTACCTTGGCTTCGGCGCGGTCCCGCTCCCGCTCTCCCAGCTGGCCGACCCGCTCGTCACGAACGGCCTGCCGCTGCAGGTGCATCCGGTCGACGCCTGGCTCGTCGGCGAGGGGCCACTGCCGTGCCCCTCGCTCGCCAACGGGCCGCCAGGGGACACACCGTTCGATCAGTGTGGGGGCTCGTGGCTCACGACGTCCGCGCAGCAGCCGGTGCAGCGCAACGGCGGGGGGTTGTCGATCGTTCCGCCGCGCGGCGCGATCCGGGTGCAGCCCTTCGCCTACGATGAGTTCGCGCCGTCGCCTGCCCCGGAGCCCGATGGCGTGGGGTTCGTGCCGCGCGAGGGCACGTACCTCGTGCGGATGATCACCTGGACGCCGCCCGGCGGCAGGGCGGAGACGGGCTGGCAGATCGTCGCGCGGCAGGCGCCGTGACGGCATCCGCCACCGACGGAGAACCGAGCTGTCCATGAACGGAAATCGGGTGCTGGTCGCAGCCGTCGCGACGCTTGTGTTCGTCGCCGCCTGCAGCGCCGCGGCCCCCGGCAGATCGGCCGGTCGGGCGGGCAACCCGACGACCACGGCCGAACACGCGCCGTCGCCCTCGGCGACGATCGCGCCCCCGGCATCCGCCCCGGCAACACCGACGAACGTCGCC
>JBJKRK010000358.1:0-5946 GCA_046704705.1 Candidatus Limnocylindrales bacterium
GGCTCGGAGCCGGGCGGCGAGCTGGGTGCCCGCAGCGACGGTGCGACGGGCGCCCGGGGCGGCCTGCCCGGGGAGAGATCCCACCCCTGACCCGCGTCGGCGGGGCCGGGGATGTGCATTCCGGAGGTATTCCGCCGTGGGGTCCCCGGCGCCGGGGTCGGCCTCGCCGGCGTCGCCTCCGACCTTGTGGTCGCCCTTCGTACCGGACGGTGCTAGGCTAGACGCGACTGCGGAAGCCGACTCCCTGCGTCTCGGATGTCTTCCCGGGTCACAGGCACGCGCGGCCGGTCCGCCATTGCGGGGATGGCGCAACGGGGTATGTCCCTGGACCGGAAGGAGCGCGGATCATGGCCGTCGAATCCATCAAGCCCACGACCGCCGTCCCCCTCGTCGGAGCGACGGTCCATGCCAACCTGCCTCCCGCGCGGCTGGTCGAGGCGGCGATCGCCCGCGGCGAGGGCCTGCTGTCGGCCGGCGGCACGCTCGTGGTCCGCACCGGCAAGCACACCGGTCGCTCGCCGAAGGACAAGTTCATCGCCGACGAGCCCGCCAGCCACGACAGGGTGTGGTGGGGTGGCTTCAACCAGCCGATCGAGCCGGAGCGGTACGAACGAATCCGCGCCAAGATCCTGGCCCACCTGGGCGCGCGCGAGACGTTCGTGCAGGATGCGTTCGTCGGCGCACGAGTGGCGCACCGACGCAGCGTCCGGGTGACGACGGAGACTGCCTGGGCCAGCCTGTTCGCCGACCACCTGTTCCTGCGGCCCACAGCCGAGGAACTGGCAGCGTTCGCGCCCGACTTCCTCATCTACGATGCGCCGAGCTTCCGGGCCGACCCCGCGGTCGACGGCACGCGCAGCGAGACGATCATCCTGGTGCACCTGGGGCGACGGGAGATCCTCATCGGTGGCTCGGCGTACGCCGGCGAGATGAAGAAGGGCGCCTTCGGCGTCATGAACTTCCAGCTGCCCCAGGACGGCGTGCTGCCGATGCACTCCGCCGCCAGCGTCGGCGAGCATGGCGACGTGGCGGTCTTCTTCGGCCTCTCCGGCACCGGCAAGACGTCGCTCTCCGCGGATCCCGAGCGAACCCTCATCGGCGACGATGAGCACGGCTGGGACGACGAGGGCGTCTTCAACTTCGAGGGCGGCTGCTACGCCAAGACGATCCGCCTCTCGCCGGTCCGTGAGCCCGACATCTACCGGACCACGCACCGCTTCGGCACGGTCCTGGAGAACGTCGTGATCGACCCGGAGACGCGCCAGCTCGACCTGGACTCCGAGGTGAACACCGAGAACACGCGGGCGGCGTACCCCATCACGTATTTCGAGAACGCCTCCGAGACCGGCCGCGCCGGTCACCCCTCGAACGTCGTGTTCCTGGCCGCGGATGCGTTCGGCGTCCTGCCGCCGATCTCGCGTCTGACGATTCCACAGGCGCGGTACCATTTCCTGAGTGGCTACACGGCCAAGCTGGCGGGCACGGAGGTCGGCGTGTCGGAACCCACCGCCACGTTCTCGGTCTGTTTCGGGGCCCCCTTCATGCCGTTGCATCCATCCATCTACTCGAGGATGCTGGGCGAGCGCCTGGCGCGGCACAACGTGTCGGCCTGGCTGGTGAACACCGGCTGGACGGGCGGCCCGTACGGCGTCGGGAAGCGCATCGACATCGGGCACACGCGGGCCATGGTCCGTGCCGCGCTCGCCGGCGAGCTGCAGGACGTGGAGACCGTGACGGATCCCGTCTTCGGCCTGCGGGTGCCGACGGCATGCCCCGGCGTGCCCGCGGATCTCCTCCAGCCTCGCCGGACCTGGGCGGACCCCGCCGCCTACGATCGGCAGGCCCGTCGGCTGGCCAACATGTTCATCGAGAACTTCAAAGCGTTCGAAGACAGCGTGCCGGATGAGGTCCGGGCCGCCGGCCCGCGTCAGGAGTAAGGGCGTCCCGCCAGGAGTGATCGCGTCCCAAGGGGAGTGAGAGTTCCATGAGCGACATCGCGCAGCTGCACCTCGGCGAGGCGGTCTTCGAGTTTCCGGTCGAAACCAGCACGCAGGGACAGTCCGCCATCAATTTCTCGACGCTGCTGAAGCAGACGGGGATGACGGCGCTGGACTACGGCTACGGCAACACGGCGTCCACGCGGAGCGCCATCACGTTCATAGACGGCGACGCCGGCATCCTGCGCTACCGGGGCTACCCGATCGAGCAGATCGCCGAGCAGTCGACGTTCCTCGAGTCGTCGTATCTCTCCATCTACGGCGAGTTGCCGACCCGTGCGCAGCTCGAAGACTGGACCGAGCGCATCAAGCAGCACTCCATGCTCCCCGAGGAGATGCGGCAGTTCTTCGACAGCTTCCCCCGCGATGCGCACCCCATGGCGGTCCTGATCGCAGGGCTGGCCGCCCTGGCGGCGTTCTACCCGGTGGCCGATTCGCAGGATCCCGAGCGGATCGAACTCGACACCGTTCGCCTGATGGCCAAGGTGCCGACCCTCGCGGCCTTCGCCCACAAGCGCTCCGTCGGCCAGCCCTACGTGTACCCGGACAACACCCTGGACTACGAGAGCAACTTCCTGCGCATGGTGTTCTCGATTCCGGCCGTCCCGTACGTGGTCGATCCCGAGCTCGCCGCAGCGGTGCGAACGCTCCTGATCCTGCACGTCGACCACGAGCAGAACTGCTCGACCTCGACCGTGCGGATGGTCGGCTCGAGCCACGCCAACATCTTCGCCTCGATGGCCGGGGGCGCGGCCGCGCTGTGGGGCCCGCTGCACGGCGGAGCCAACCAGCAGGTCCTCGAGATGCTCGAGCAGATTCGGGCCGACGGCGGGGACGTGGCCAAGGCGGTCGCGCGGGCGAAGGACAAGAACGACCCGTTCCGCCTGATGGGCTTCGGGCATCGCGTCTACAAGAACTACGACCCGCGTGCCCGCGTCATCAAGGGCGTCGCCGATCGGGTCATCTCCAAGCTGGGCGGTGACGACGAGCTGCTGCGGATCGCGCTGCACCTCGAGGAGGTGGCGCTGAGCGACCCGTACTTCATCGACCACAAGCTCTATCCCAACGTCGACTTCTACACGGGCCTGATCTACCGAACGCTGGGCTTCCCGACCGACATGTTCACCGTGATGTTCGCGCTCGGCCGGCTGCCGGGCTGGATCGCGCAGTGGCGCGAGCAGGTGCATGACCCGGAGGCGCGGATCGGTCGGCCGCGGCAGCTCTACATCGGCGCGACCGAGCGCCCGTACGTGCCGCTCTCGGAGCGCTGACAGGAGACCGCAACTTCGGACGCCCGGGAGCGGCAGCACCGGCGGGCCCTACAATGCCCGCACCGGGTACCCGTGCCGCCCCCGGCGCCCACCATCTTCAGCGCGGTGCACCGCGCCCCGTATCGCACCCGCGCCACTCGAAGGAGTGAGATCGAATGGCACGCAACAAGGTCACGGTCGTCGGTGCCGGCAACGTCGGCGCGACCACAGCCCAGCGCATCGCCGAGGCCGGCTTGGCCGACGTGGTGATGGTCGACATCGTCGAGGGGCTGCCCCAGGGCAAGGCGCTCGACCTGGCCGAGGCCGCGCCCGTGCTGGGCCACGATGCCCGCATCATCGGAACCAACGACTACGCGGATACCGCCGGCTCGGATGTCATCGTGGTGACGTCGGGCCTGGCGCGCCAGCCCGGGATGAGCCGCGACGACCTGCTGGCGAAGAACGTCACGATCGTGCGCTCGGTGGTGGAGCAGGCAGCGCCGCTGTCGCCCGAGGCGATCCTGGTCGTCGTCACCAACCCCCTCGACGCGATGTGCCACGTGGCGTTCAAGGCCAGCGGGTTCCCGCGCGAGCGGGTGATCGGCATGGCCGGCGTGCTCGACTCGGCGCGCTTCCGCGCCTTCATCGCGATGGAGCTTGGCGTTTCTGTCTCGAACACGCACGCCTTCGTGCTCGGCGGTCACGGCGACAGCATGGTGCCGCTCCCGCGCTACTCGACGGTCGCGGGCATCCCGATCACCGAGCTCTTGAGCGCCGAGAGGATCGAGCAGCTCGTGCAGCGCACGCGCAACGGCGGCGGGGAGATCGTCGCGCTGCTGAAGACGGGCAGCGCCTTCTACGCCCCGGCCGCGTCGGTGTTCCAGATGGTCGATGCGATCCTGCGAGACCGGAAAGAAGTGCTCCCCTGCGCCGTGCTGTGCAAGGGCGAGTACGGCGTGGACGGCCTCTTTGTGGGCGTCCCGGCCCGGCTGGGCAGGGGGGGCGTCGAGCAGGTCGTGGAGATCGAGCTGACCGCAGAAGAGCGGGCCGCGTTCGACCGGTCGGCGGACGCGGTGCGGGAACTCGTCTCGAAGCTCGGCTGAACTCGACGCGGGCTCGTCCGCGCCGCGAACTCGCGGACCGGACAGGGGCGCGCCGTCCTCCGACGGGCCCGTCCCGCGCAGCGCTGGTGGGCCGCGTCAGGGCAGCGCGTCGGCCCCGAAGACGAACCTGCCCTCCACCAGGGTGGCGACGACCGCGATGCCGTCGTCGGGGGCCGCCCAGCGCGGAGGCGGTACCGGCCACGGATCGGCCGAAAGCACGACCAGGTCCGCAGTGGCACCCGGCACCAGGCGTCCCGCCCGGTGCTCGTCCCGCACGGCGAACGCCGCGTCGACCGTCCACGCACGGAGGGTCTCCTCGACCGTCGGTTCCTGGCCCTGGGCCAGCCGTACCCCCGAGGGACCCGCGTGCCGCATGGCGGAGCGAATCCCGTCGAGCGGCCGTCCACGCGTGACTGGCCGGTCGGTGGCGAAGGCGATCCGGAGCCCCGCGTCGATCCAGCGCCGGTACGCGTAGACGTCCGCCTGGCGCCCGGGCCCCACCCGCGCGCGGTACACGTCTCCCGTCGCCGCCACGAACTCGGGCTGGAGGACGGCCACCAGGTCGAGCGCGATCATCTCCGCCAGGAGGTCCCCGGGCAGCAGCATGGCGTGCTCGATGCGGTGACGATGATCGGGCCGGGGGGACTCCGCGAGGATCTCGCGGTATGCGGCGAGTGTCGCGGCGATGCCCGCATCGCCGATGGCGTGCGTGGCGAGCTGCCAGCCGGCGCGGTGGGCACGCCGGAGGCGCTCGCGAAGTTCGTCGCCGGGGTGGGCCGGCCGCCCGAGGCGCAGGTCGTCGGGCCGGTCGTCGGCGTCTGCATAGGGTTCGCGCAACCAGGCGTCGCCGGTCGTGAACGCACCGTCAGCGAAGTGCTTGGCCGGACCCACCCGGATGCGCGTCTGCGCGTGAGCTGGCACAAGGGCCCCGACCTCACGGGGCGAGGGCGGATCCTCGTCGGCCCGGACCAGGTGTGCCAGTCCCGGCATCAGGGTCACGCACTGGGTGAACTCGCCGGCCATGGCGGCGGCCGCGTACGCGTCGATCTCCGCCTCCAGGCCGGCCAGCCCCCCGAGGTCCGCGTCGCTGATGGCCGTCACCCCGTCCGCGGCCAGTCGCTCCGAGACCTGCCGGGCCGCGTCGCGCAGGGCGCGCGCTGTCAACGGGGGAAGCGCCTCGGCGAACGGTGCCGCGGGCGCCGATCCGAGGACGAGCCCCGTCGGCTCACCGTCACGGTCGCGCTCGATGGTCGCGCCCGGCGGATCCTCGCGCTCGGCGGTGACGCCCGCCAGGGCAAGCGCGAGCGAGTTGGCGACCACCGCGTGCTCGCTGCCGTGGTGCAGCAGCACCGGCACGTCGGGTGCCGCGCGATCGAGCTCGTCGCGGGTCGGGTGGCGTCCGTCGGGCCAGACCGCCGGGTGATATCGAGCCTCCAGCCACTGGCTGCCCCGCGAGGGATCGCGGCGTTCCGCCGCCGCCCGCCGGACGAGGCGCAGCGCTGTGGCTCGATCTGGGGTCGCAATGAGATCGAGCATCGCCATCCGCACCCCTTCGACGAGGGGATGCGCGTGCGCGTCCTGGAAGCCGGGCAGGAC